>CAZAWS010000060.1:0-8190 GCA_964488755.1 uncultured Anaerolineaceae bacterium
GTGCGAGACACATATTTTCATAGTTGGCATACTCTTATCATATTTTTAGATGAAAATCTCTCAAAGACTAAGGTACAATACATCTTCTTAGAAAAAGACTTATTGCGAAAATCAAACAAGCATAAAATACACGATGAGCAAAAGCAACGAAACAAAGAGAAAAGATAATTACTACCGTCTACTGACTGAAAGTTCTCACGATATCATCATAACCCATGACCTTCAGGGCAGAATTATCTATGTTAACCCTGCGTGGACGGAAATCTCAGGCTATAGTGCTGAAGAAACGCAAGGGGAAACAGTTGGGAAATTTTTGTCGTCTACATCCCGTGAAGATATGGAGAGACGCTATGGGCGGAGAAAGGTGGGGGAAAAAGATGCTTATGCTTATGAAGTTCAAATTATTAGCAAAACAAAGGAAAAGATTCCAATAGGGATTTACTCCACACCTGTTATAACAGACCGAGAAGACTTTGAAGAAATCCTTCTTGTTGGGCATGATTTGCGACAAAGAAAAAAAAACGAATCCACTGTTAAGCGACAACTTAATGAATTAAATATCTTACAGGCAACGGCATACGCAAGCACGCAAGCGGTAAGTCGCAAAGACTTAATTCGACAAATCACCAACATCATTGGGAACACGCTATATCCCGATAATTTCGGTATTCTTTTATTGGACAAAAGTACACAAATGCTACAGCCCCACCCCTCTTATCGGGGTGTTTCCATAGAGCAAGTATTTATGCCTAGCCCCCTTTCAAAAGGAATAACTGGCAAGGTGGCATCAACGGGTAAAGCTCTTTGCGTAGGGGATATTACAAAATCTTCCGAATATATAGAGTTTAGCTCTTCCTCTCGTTCTGAATTATGTGTTCCCCTTAAGATGGGAAAGGAAACTTTAGGCGTTATTAACGCAGAAAGTTCAAAGTTGAATTTTTTTGATACAGACGATGAACGTTTATTGCTCACTATAGCAGGACAAACAGCTACCGCACTTGAAAAAATACGCCTTCTTGAAACAGAAAAAAAACGCCGTCAGGTTGCTGAAAAACTGCAAAAATCTTCAGCGGTACTAACAACCATTTTGGATGAAGACAAGGCTATCAACCTTATTCTCAAAGAACTTTCAGATGTCATCTCTTTTGATAGTGCTTCAGTTCAATTGCTCAGCGGCAATTATTTAAGGATTGTAGGAGGACGCGGCGACCTAGTTCTCAAGAAAGAAAAGAATCGGCGTTTCCTCTACCCCGGAGAAAACCCTAATACAAAAGTTATTCAAACTGGACTTCCTCTAATTTTAGCCACTGCGCAAAAGGCTTATCCTGTATTTCTTGAGTTGCCGTCTATTCAATCATGGATGGGCGTTCCATTAATTGCCCGAGATAAGACAATTGGGATTCTCACTTTAGATAGCGGAAAAGTAGATCACTTCACCAAAGAAGATGAGCGGCTTGTGATGTCTTTTGCTAATCATGCTGCCATTGCGATACAAAATGCAATCTTTTTTAATGCCGAGAAGAAACTCCGAAAAGAGTCAGATACATTAAGAGAGGCGGCTCTTGCTATAACCGCTTCACTAAACCTTGACGAAGCTGTTCAGCGCATTTTGGAGCAGCTTTCACGAGTTTTAGATTACGATAGTGCTAGTGTTCAAGTTTTAGATGCCGATGGCTTGAAAATCATCGAAGGGCGCGGTTGGCTAAATCCTGATGACGTTAAAGGAATGCGCTTTTCTCTTAACGATACCAACCCTAATACACGCGTGATCCGAGAAAAAGAAATCCTTATTTTGAATGATGCACGAGAGGAACATGCACCTTTTCGCTCGCCACCACATAATCATATCCACTCTTGGATGGGGGTTCCTTTAGTTATCCGAGAGAAAGTTGTTGGGATGTTGGCAATTGACAGTAATGAAAAAGGGCACTTTACTGATGAAAGCGCAAAAGTAGCTCAAGCCTTTGCTTATCAGGCGGCTATTGCGATTGAAAATGCCCGTCTTTTTGATGCCGAACAAAGTAGACGGCGAGAGGCTGAAACTTTAAGACAATCTGCGCACACAATTTCCTCTTCACTTAACTTAGATGAAGTGCTTAACACAGTTCTTGCTTCCATAAAACGGGCAATTCCCTACGACAGTGCGGCTGTTATGCTATTTGAAAAGGATGAAATTAAGATAACTTGCTGGCACGGTCTACCGAATAGGAAGAACCAGCTAGGGAGAGTTTTCTCAACTAAAAATTTTCTTTTAGATCAATTGGTTAAGGAAGCTCACCCGCTTATTCTTGTAGACGCACAAAAAAATCCTTATTTTGAGAAATGGGCAGAAACAGACTATGTACATGGTTGGATGGGTGTTCCATTAATTGTGCGAGGCAAGGTAGTTGGTCTCATTAGCTTAGACAGCCGTAAAGTTAATGCTTATACGGAGAAAGACGCTGAGTTAGCGCAAACCTTCGCACATCAAGCCGCATCTGCTATTGAGAACGCTCGCCTCTACGAAAAAGCCTTGGAAGCCGCAGAAAAACGCATTGTTTTACATCGCCTAAGTCAGGATATTTTACGTGTGGAAAGGTCTGGAAAGGAAACTTATAAGGCTATTTATCACGCCGCAGAGAAATTGATGCCTTGCGAAGCCTTTGTGATTTTACTGCGGGGAGAGGATGGTAAAAAAGATAAAGCTGTTTTTTTAGTAGATAAAGGTAAAGAGTATGAGGCTAAAGAAGTCCCACGAGAAAACAGCCTCATCTTTCTCTCAGAGAAAGCAAAAGGTTCCTTTATTGATAGAGACCTATCAACAGAAAGTTTACGAGTACAAAAAACTCATTTTGGCTCGCTAGAAAAAGTGCGCGCCCGCCTTATTTCGCCGATGTATGTTGGGGAAAAGCTAATTGGCGCAATTTCTGCTCAAAGTTACAGCCCCAATGCCTATGCCGATGAGGAGAAAACCCTATTGGAAATGCTGGCATCTTATGCCGCATCTGCTATTGAAAACACACGCCTTTTTAACGAAACGACTCAACGAGGCAAAGAGTTTGCGGAAATATATAGAATTACCCAAGACCTTGTTGCCCCACAAAAACTAGGCACTCTCCTCAACACCACACTTGAGCGCACAGCTCTTCTTTTAGGCGTGTCTTGCGCAGGCATTTACCTGTATAACTCAAAAACAGAGAGGCTTAATCCTGCATCTGCCTACGGGGTAGAAGAAAAACATATTCAAAAAATTCAAAACTTATCTCTCTCAAAAGATGAAGGGATGGCGGGATTTGTTGCGACAACAAGAAAAATCTTCTCCGTTGACAGCTATCGTACCTGGGCAAGAAGAGCCACTCAGCTTCAGGGCATTCAAATCACCTCCATATTAGGCGTCCCCATGCTTTATGCCGGAAATTTGATTGGCGTAATGATTTTTTATGAGATATATCCGAACACCCATCATTTTACTGATGCAGACAAACGAGTTATGTCTCTCCTTGCGACGCAAGTTGCGGGATTTGTACATAGTGCCAAACAATTTGAAGAACTGAACAATCGTTTAACTGAACTAGAGGCAATAAACCGAATATCTACTGCTTTACGAAGCGCAGAAACCCAAAAAGAAATACTGTCTGTTTTATTAACAGAAATCAAAAAATCATTTAACGTAGATGTTTATTCTGTCTGGCTCAACGACCCAGTTACAGAAGAGATATATCGCGCCATTGCCTGCGGCTGGATTAGTGAAATAGAACCCACTCGACAAAAAAACAACACAGGACTAATTGGGCACGTATACCAAAGTGGAGAACCCTATACAACATCAAACATAAAAAATGATCCCCACGTCCAAGAAAAAGACCGTTTTCCCGATGGATGGACGGGGACATGGGTGTCCATCCGCTCCACAAATACCCCCCTCGGCGTTATCGCCATCATGGCAGAGGAGCCGAGAAGGTTCAATGAAAATGATATACGCCTTTTAACCACACTTGCAGAAATATCAGGCAGTGCTATTCAACGAAGCCATCTTAGTAAACATAAAGAAGAACAAGTTAAGCATCTTAGCGCACTACGAAATATAGATGCGGCAATCAGCGCAAACTTCGATCTAAAAATAACGCTTCAACTTCTCGTTAACCACACGCTTTCGCAGTTGGGCGCAAGTGCGGTGAGTGTCCTTTTATTAGAATCCCCTTCCCAAAACCTAAAATATTTTATTGGAAAAGGCTTCAACACAAACACGTTCTCAAACACCCTGCTCGAATCAGGAAAGGGCTTGCCCAGCAACGCCATAAAAAAACGCAGATTGCAGTATACAGAATTGCCTCATAAAAATGAAACCTGTGAGCGATCTTCCTGGTTCCTTGCTGAAAATTTTTCTTCCTATTATTGCGTGCCACTAGTCGCTAAAGGCGAAACGCTAGGCGTGCTCGAAGTTTTCTATCGCGAAAGACTCGCTATATCACCTGAGAAAGAAGTTTTTCTCCAAGCCCTTGCCGGGCAAGCGGCAATAGCTATTGACAACCACTACCTGCTAAGAAACTTAAGGCAAAGCGAAAAAGAACTTTCTGACGCCTACAATTTAACCCTAGAGGGCTGGGGCAAAGCACTTGGGCTACGCGATGAAGACACCCAGCACCACACCGAAAATGTTACCGAGCTGAGCATACAACTTGCGCGTGAAATGGGCATATCTGGAGAAGACCTTGTGAATGTAAATCGCGGCGCACTACTCCATGATATTGGCAAAATGGGCATTCCAGATAACATTCTCCGCAAACCGGGACCGCTTACTAAAAGTGAATGGGCAATTATGCGGCAACACCCTCAATTTGCTTATGATATGCTTTCTGAAATCCCATACCTGCTCCCTGCTTTAGATATACCCTATTGTCACCACGAACGCTGGGATGGCAGTGGTTATCCGCGCGGGCTAAAAGGCGAAGAGATTCCTTTAGCCGCACGAGTCTTTTCAATAATTGATACCTGGGATGCGTTGCTCACAGACCGTTCTTATCGTGATGCTTGGGAAAAGAAAACTGTGATGGACTATATAAGAAACGAAAGCGGCACACACTTTGATCCCGAAATCGTTGAGGTTTTTATCAAGATGATTGAAAACGAATAGCCTTCGCTATCAAATCTTAAAAAAATGAAGTAAAATTTGGATCGAAGGGAAAAAGCCGCGGCGCGCGTGCCCCAAACATGAATGCCGCAAATCAACATCTTTTTGGTGTAAACACGTTTACACCACCCCCGCAGCTCAAAGGTCGGCAACCAAGCCTGAAACGCGTGCGTCACCACGTATCGTCATCATCTATTTCAGTAAAATCAAAGAACTCAGCATTTTGAGTTCTTTAAGAATTATCCCATCCAATTAGATAAGGAACACAAAATGAAAAAAAAGCTAATCCCCCTATTATTTATTCTATTGCTTGCCACTCTAGCCTGTAGCGTTTTCTCAGGTACGCCCACCGCTGATAAGGATATCTTATTTCAAGACGATTTCTCACAATCGAACAGCGGCTGGGATCGTGCCGATCGGGAAGATGGTCTCACCGACTATGGTGATGGCGTTTATCGAATGCAAGTAAAGGAGCCTTCTTATGATCTTTGGGCAAACCCAGGCAAGAGCTTCGATGGCGATGTGCGCGTAGAGGTAGATGCCACAAAAGTTAGCGGAGAAGATGATAATAACTTCGGGCTAATTTGCCGATATTCAGGTGCCGCGGATACGCCTAATTTTTATTATTTTAATATCAGCAGTGATGGCTATGCCGTAATCGGAAAAGTTTCTGGCGGAAGTCAGGAATATATCTCTTCTGAGCAAATGGTTCCTTCTGAAGCCATAAAACAAGGAAATACCAGCAATAAATTGCGCGCAGACTGCGTGGGTAGCACGCTGACCCTATATGTTAATGGTGAAGAGGTTGCTACTGCTACAGACACCGACTATACTAGCGGAGATGTAGGGCTTATGACAGGTACTTTTGAAGTAGCTAGCACTGAAATCAATTTTGATAACTTTGTAGTTAGCAAACCCTAAGAACATTTGAAATCAACAAAAAAAGGATGAACTTTATATTAAAGTTCATCCTTTTTTCATTTAAAACATCAATTGCTGATTAGGGCTGTAGCACCATAAAATTATCAAAGAGAATGTCTACGTCACCTTCATCAAAAGTTCCTACTAACAAACCAACATCGCCCGTTGTGAATTCTTCGTCTTCAACCATTGCAACCGAGGCGTTATTAACAAAAAAGCTCAAGGTGCTTCCTTGACAATCGGCGCGTAAGTGGTTGATGGATCGCCCCGTTTTTATTTCATCTGAAAATCGCATTGCCTCCTGTTCAAGAAGGGTTTGCTCGCCCGCTTTCATTTTTCCAACTGCGTAATAGCCATCTGCGCTAATAACAAAGAAATAATAATTTTGGTCGTTTTGGTAACGGCAAATCAGACCCAGTCGATTTGCCACAGGTCCGGCGTATTGAAAGGCATCTGCTTCTATGCGAGTGTCGGTAAAAGTCAAATCAGGCGTAGACCAATAATTTAGCCCTTCCCCGCGAATAAAGAATCTGAATCCGCCGGCATCGTATCCCATTGCTCCTCCCTCATTGGCAAGGCTCGTCCATTGATATTCTGTTGTAGAAAAATCGTCTTCAAACAGAATATCTCCCGACAACGGCTCAGGCTCAGACTGACAAGCGGCAAGAAGAATAGAAAGAGAAAAAAGCACTAAGAAAATTTTTGTTTTCATTTTTTTACCTTATCATTGAAAATACTCATCCAAAAGTCGTGTGGCTTGCCCCTCGACCCAAGTTTCATTAGCAAGGTCACGCGCTCGCAAAAGTGATTCGTAGGCTAAGTTTAGGTGGTTGCCTTTTAGATACAGCATCCCTAGGTGAAGGTGTGCTGGAGCAAAATCAGGGTCAAGCATGAGGGCGAATAAAAACTGCTCTTCGGCTTCTCTATCTTTTTCCATACCAAAGTAAACCCAGCCTAAGGTATCTGCAAACGCCGCATCTTTGGGGCGCAAAGCGTAAGCTTTTTGAGCGGCGGGCAAAGCAAGGGCTTCTGGTTGCACAGCATAGTTTATTGAAAAAAGAGCCAGCGATTGCCAAAAATACGGGTCATTAGGTGCGAGGACAGTCGCCCGCTCATAAGCTGAGCGCGCAGAAGACAAATCGCCCATACGAGCATAAATCTCTCCTAGCGCAGTATGCCAATTGGGATTCTCTGGCTCTATCTTAACAGCAATCTGAAACTCCCGCAAAGCCTCTTCTAATTTCCCTTGACGTTGCCAATAAAGCCCGCGCAAAGAATGTACTAAAACTGAATTTGGATTAAGACTAAGTGCTTGATCTAAATCTGGGAGCGCGTCCCCTTCGAGAAGGGCGTCCCCTTCGAGATGCTGTTTCGCCTCCCCTAACCAAGCCCAAGCGGTTTCGTTCGTGGGGTAAACTTGAGTCGCTCTAGTAAACACCTGTGCGGCGAGTTGCCATTCGTCTACTAACGCAAACCCGCGTCCAAGCAGAATCGCGCTCAGGGCGGGGTCGCTCTCTAGCAGTGCCAAGTTGAGGGATGCGCGCAAGGTATCCACAACGGGAATAAATTCCACGTCCGCGCGTGCCGCTCGCGTCAATTCATCCAAAGCTTTTTCAGGGGAATCGAGCATGAGGAGCAAGCCCAATCGATAGTGAAAGTGAGCTGTATCTGGCGTATTGCTTTCAAATCTGAGACGATTCTCAAGCGCGCCTTGCTCAGAGACGTAATCCCCTTTTTCTTGATATGCCATTGCCAAATGCGAATAAAACTCAAAATAATTAGGGTAGTGCCCTAATCCTTCTTGCCAAAGATTGAGTGCGTCTCTGTGGTTTCCGTTTTGCCAGCTTTCTTCCCCTAAAATCTCCCACCCAAAAGCTGAGAGCGCACCCTTTTCTTTTGCTATTTTATAAGCGAGCAGTGCTTCTGCTCTTTGCCCTGAAATCAATTTTGTCTTTCCTACGTTATTCCACAAGTCTTCACGCCAAAAAAGACGTTGCGCCGCTAATTTATATTCATTAGACGCATAAGAAAAATCACCCTTACTAAGAGCTTCTTTTGCAGATTGCTCGCTACGCAAGCCCAAAAGAATACGCGGCGAAATAATAAGCGCAAATAGTATAATAATAATTAGTATTTTTTTTAGCATTTTTAACCTTGTC
>CAZAWS010000061.1:0-5716 GCA_964488755.1 uncultured Anaerolineaceae bacterium
GCGTTACGCGTTTACATAATTATTATGAAACGCTACCCAGCGTGGCAAAACATCTTCTAACTGTTCTTTTGAGGGTAAAAAGGCAATGCGTAAATGATTCTTTAACCCAAATCCAGAACCATTTACTACGCATAAGCCCGTTTCTTCGAGAAGAGCCATACAATAATCGAAGTCATCTGTGCCTTCGGGCAATTTACTTAAACGGGGGAAAAGGTACATTGCACCTGTTTTTCCGAAAGCCTCTAAGCCATCCATTTTCTCAAAAGCCTCGCGTACCATAATCGCTTTTTCGTAAAGATTTTCAAGCACTTTTTCTTTTTCTGCCAAGAATTTCTCGTGCACACTGCCACTGTCTCTTGGCGGGTGAACCATTAAAAAAACCATAATTTGCCCTACAGAATTTGAGCATAAACTAACCGAAGCTTGCTTGAGCAACAAATCTATAAAACTCATTTCTGTGCCTGCAATTTGGGGCGGATTACGAACTTCGAGATAGCCACCACGATGACCACATTCGCCGTAAAAGCCTTTTGAGATGCTGTGTAGGCTGAAGAGCGGCACGCTTTTTATCTCGCCGAGTGCTTTTGCAAAAGAAAAGAATTTTTCTCCATAGAGATTTTCTTGATAAACCTCATCGGCGATAATGGCAATTTTATGCTCTTTTGCAAAGTCGACTACTTCATGTACATTGGCTTCATCTAGAATTGCGCCGGTTGGGTTGCCGGGGTTGATGACTACAATTGCCTTGATGTTTACACCCTTCGCTACGGCTTGCGTGTAGGCATCTTCGAGTGCGGAACGGTTTAACGCCCAATTATCTTCTTCATTTGGGTAATAATTTACCTGCACGCCGCCGAACATTTTAATTGATGCCGAATAAAGCGGATATTGTGGAATGGGTATCATCACGCCGTCATTTTCTTCGGCTATGAGCAAATTCAAAACGCGTTTGGCACCATCGCTGGCTCCATTGGTAAGAAAGATATTGTTGGGGTTAGCACTCAAATCGCTTTTTGCTGTGAAGCCATCCCGTCTATTAATAAAATCTGCAATCGCTTCCCGCACAAAAAGGTAACCTTTGCTTTCTGTATATGCGCCCAGCCCGCTCCCCGTTTTTTCTGAAATTTCCTCACTTAGGCTCAAGATTTCTTCTGAAATAAAATCTTCATAACGCAGATTGCTGGCAGGCGATTCTTCAAAAATTTCTTTTAGCTCACGTTCCCGCGCAATTTTTGTAGGCTCTTCAACGAGGCTGATTACCTGCCGATAATAACTCAGCGGCGGTTGTCCCAATGCTTGCGGATTGCCGATATTGCAGAAGATGATATTTTTTCCCGCCTGCTTGAGTTTAGCCGCCCGTTGTGGGATAGGTCCTCGAACGGCATATTCCATTTCTAAGATATTTGGATTGACATTAATAGTTGTGAACATAAAAACCGATTTCCTTTTTGGGGGGATGACGCTTCGCTACGCGCGTGAATTTGAACTTGAGTGCTGGGCTTGAACTGAATGTGCGTAAAGGGGCGTTAGCTGTATGGGGCGTTAGTTGCCCCCCCCTCTTTACGCCAGAAGAAAGTTAGTTAAGGGCACTCATGTTTAGGTCACGCGCGTGACCTAGCTTTTCATCCCACAAAATATTTTTTTAAGCTTTTTCTTCCTCTGGTTGAGTAATAGGGACCTGCAAATAGAAAGTGCTTCCTACGCCCTCTTCACTTTGCACCCAAACGCGACCGCCGTGTTTTTCGGCAATGGAGCGGACGATGGCAAGCCCAAGCCCGGTGCCTTGTTGAGTGCGTGCCTCACGTTGGGAACTACGGAAGAATTTTTCAAAAAGATGTTCTTTTGCTTCTTCGCTAATGCCTATGCCGCTATCTTGAATTTCAATGATTATATCTTGTGCCGATCTTTTAGCGCGAACATTGACTTGCTCTTCTTCTGGCGTATATTTGAGCGCATTTTCGACCAGATTATAAATGGCTTGTTGAAGTAAATCCTTATCGGCTTCGATTAGTCGGGGGAGATCGGGCGCGGTATTTAATGAGAAATCTATTTTTTTCTCACTGGCTTTTAGTTGCAGAGAGCCGACAACATCGTCTAGCACATCTAGCACAAGGACTTTGTCCACTTCTAATCCAACGCCGAGTTCGATGCGACCAAGATCAAGAAGGTTATTGACGAGCCGCGACATGTTTTCTACGCCAGTGATGATTTTACCTACGTAACTTAGTTGCTGTTTGTTGAGGTCGCCTGCCATTTCCATCATGGTTGCGTAGCCGCGCATCAGGGTTAGCGGAGAGCGGAGGTCGTGGCTAACGGTGGAGACAAATTCTGATTTTAAGGTATCTAATTCTTTGAAGTGCGTAACATCTCGTAAAATGCAAACGCGTCCGATTGTTTGGTTTTCAGCGATAACGGAGGAGGCTGTGGCGAGGAAAGTCTTGCCGTTATCAAGGTCTATTTCTACTGGTTCTTTCGCTGGGGCGGAGATTTTTAGAAGTTCGACTAATTCAGTATGAGGAAGGATTTCGCCTATGGGCATTAAGTCGCTGTCTTCTTCTTCTACGCCTAGGACTTTCCACGCGGCAGGATTTGCTAAAAGAAGTCTGTCTTTGCGGTCTGTTACCAAGACGGGGTCGGAGGTTGAATAGAGAATTGAAGCAAGTTGCTGTCTGCCAACTTCTACGCTCAAGAAAAGATGTGCGTTTGCAGCAGCGAGGGCGGCTTGTCCGCCCAGTGTGGTAATAAAGCGAATATCGGCTTCGGTGAAAAGTTTGGGTTCGTCATACGCTGCCCATAAAATGCCATAAACGCGTTTTTCATTACGCAATACAAGCGCAAAAAGTGCGGCGGGATTAGGGCGTGTTTCGCTGAGTTGTAATCCGCCTCGTGACCGAGATAGGTTGGGTAGAATAAGTTGATTTCGGTCGCGAATTGCTTCAAAAATCTCTACATCGAGATGGGCATATTCACCTCTGGTGTTTTCTATTGCAAAACGTGTGGGCATCTCTGCCATAGAGTCTGGGGCTATTTCAGGTGAGAGAACAACTTGCACCGTATCTGCACCTGTAGATTTGATTGCCTCCAGCACGGGCTGGAAGATATCTTTCATTTCAAGGCTAGAGGCAATACTCTGGCTAACAACCAGTAGACGGTTTAGTTCTTCAAGGCGATCTTTGAGGCTAACGCGCATTTGCTCAAAAGCGCGCCCTAATTGACCCACCTCATCTGTGCCAGAGACTTCAAGTGTATGGTCGAGCTTTCCTTGTGCTATATGCCCGGCTTCGTTGGCAAGATTTTCTAGAGAGCGAGAGATAACTCTTAAGCTAAAACGCAATAACACAAGAGCGATAAGGGTTAAAGTGAGAAGCAATATAGAGAGTGGGGCGGCGATTTTTAGTGCAAGTTGCTGCACCTCACTTGCCGGCACCCTGAGCGCGATTGCCCAAGGTCGTCCTAAAACGGGGTGATAATAAACCCACTCGCGAACACCTGTAGAGGAGGTGTCTTCGTAGAATTCTGTTTCGCCGCCATGTTCCCCCTCGTAATAAGTCATAATTGAATTTTGGTTGGAGTGATAAAGAATATAATTATTCTCATCAATTAAAAGTCCTTCGCCATTAATAGAAGCCATGCTGTCCAGATTGTTGAGTATTGGGCGCATAATTGGGTTCGTCTGTAAATTTGTGCGTCCAATTAGAACACGGGCAAGGGCGGGGTCTTCATTGGGAATAGTAAAGAGAAATGAGACGCGGGTAGCGTCTCCGGGGTTAAGTGGCGGGATAGTATAAATTTGTGTTAGGGGCAGCGTGCTGCTAGGGGCAAGTTCGATACCTATTTTTTCTTCAGGAAAAAGTTGCCGAGAGTTTTCTGTAGCGGGTGGGTATTCACCAAGAATATCTCCTGAAGCGTTTACAACAAGAAATTGGTTGTAATAGGCTACAAGTCGAATTTTATTTTCTAAGAAATTGGCAAGTTCCTCGCTATTGTTTGAAAGTAATTCTGGAGCTACGGCAAGCTGAATGCCTAAATTTTGGCCCGTTTCTAAAAAGAAAGGGATACTTTCTGTGGTGATATGTGCCGTATTTTCGAGACGTTCTTCAAGCATTCTATACGCGGCTTGTCCTGCAACAATCCAAACTCCAACTAGTAGGGAGAGTAAAAGTACAATAATAAGTGTACCCATTCCTACCAAGAAGCGAGTTTCTATACGTTGTTCAGATGGAGATGGTTTTAGTGTTTGGTTTCGTTTCCATGCTTTGGGGAAGATAATGGCTAAAATCTGTGCAATTATCCCACCAATTAATAATTCTCCTGCCATAGCGAGGGTTGCCGAAGTGGTATTATTGATGGCAAAATCGAGCCTTGTTGTCACTTCTGGGTGCGTAGCACTGAAAAATACACCCAGTAAATAAAATATGCTAAAAATGGGCAAAAGAGCTAGCGATGCAAGGATTGGCTGGCGCAAAGCTTTATACATAAAAGTACGGTAGCGTTGCCTTACCGCTATACTGAAAAGCATTGCTAAAATGCCAAATTGCAATGGCGTAAAAATGGTGTGTGTATCAAAGGGTGCGCGAACCAATCCTGCTACTACGCCTAAAGCAAACGCGGCTAAAGGCTCTATCGTCCCTCCAGCTATCATCCAGCCGAGTGCGCCAAAAACCATTAATGCCGCACCAGGAGATTCAAGTGGAATGCCAGGCCACGACATCAATGAAGGTGTTTTAATATAAATCCCGATAAATGAATTGCCGAAAAACGTTAGTAAAAAAAGTCCGCCAAGTATTAGCCAAGTGCGGATTTCCCAAAGTACTCGATATTCTTGGTTGTTTTTATATAACCAGAACACTCCCCCTATAAGCGACACAAAAAAAATCCACCCAAGTAAACTGGGGAAATTAATAAAAGGGAAAGCGGTAAAGAGTGAGCTAATAAATCTTGGCATAATTGTCTTTAGCGGGCGTTGAGTGCTAGGATTTTTTCTATAACTTGGTCAATATCCAAATTGTCGGAATCGATAATCACCGCGTCATCTGCGGGACGAAGGGGAGAGAGGGCGCGCGTGCTGTCAACGTGATCTCGTTCTTTGACTTTTGTGAGAATTTCAGCATAATTTGCGTCCTCACCGCGTGCTATAATTTCATTGTACCGTCTTTGGGCGCGTTCTTCAGCAGAGGCATCGAGATAAATTTTCAGCTTCGCTTCGGGGATAACCACGGTGCCAATATCGCGCCCAACCATGACCACATTGCCATGTAAACCGATGCGGCGTTGCTGTTCGCTTAGTGCGGAGCGCACTCCTGCATAAGATGCAACTGCGCTAACATTGGCATCTACTTCGGGCTTGCGACATGCCCAAGTGATGTCTTCTCCTTCAACGATTACGTCAGAGGAGCGACCATCTTTCGTTGAGGGCGGTTGTACGTCTATTGGTATATCTCTTGCGATTGCGCTAACCGCACGCTCATCTGAGATATTTATTTTGTGCTGTAGGGCTGTCCAGGTTACGGCACGGTACATTACGCCAGTATCAAAAAAAAGATAGCCAAGAGCTTCAGCTATTTTAGAGCCTACAGTCGATTTGCCCGATGCGGCGGGTCCGTCTATTGCGATTGTGTTCATAGGGTTTAATGTTGGAGGTTGAATGTTCAAAGGTTCAAAAGAGAAAAGGGGGCAATCGGTTCTCCCGATTACCTGATTACCTGATTACCTGATT
>CAZAWS010000061.1:5816-8134 GCA_964488755.1 uncultured Anaerolineaceae bacterium
CCTGATTACCTGATTTACTGTTCCTTGCTCTACTGATTTTGACTATCAAGAAATAAATCATTTCGTGCCCACAGAATGATTTTTTCATAATTCTCTGGTACTTCACGCAAAACTATCCATTTGGGGAGGCTGTTCATGAGTACCCAATCGGGTGTTTTTCGCCAAGTGAAATCTTGCCCACGGTAGCTATCGGCAAGACCAACATCATCTGTGTAGGGGGTGAGTACCAGATCGGGGGCGGTAGATGAATCTAGGGCGGCAACTTCGCTTAGGGCGTGGTTGCGGAGTGCCCAGTTTAGGGCAGGGGAATTGATTCCCGTTAGCACGATCTTGAGGCTACGCGCATCACCGCGCGACCACGTTGAGATTTGCTCTACGGTTTTTGTCAGCAAGCCAGATTGAGCCACGCGCGGCGCGCTGTCCCAAATCTCCACACCTTTTGGGGTTCTTAATCCTGTTGATCCCCATGCAACGCCGAGTGTGTAAATCGCTAATCCCAACGCAATACTCCACATCCCGCCGAGTTTGGCGACTTCTTCCGACCATCCGAAAGCAATTAAGATGAGGCTCAAAATAAGTAGCCCAATGGATGCCGCCAAAAGAATTTGGTGTGAGGTCGTGAATTGCACGTTGTCGGGCAAAATGCCTGCCGCGGCGAGGTTGAGCCACGCAAAAATGAGCAGGGTAAAGGTGAGGGCAAAAACGCCGAGCGTTTCGTTTCGATCGAAGGTTGGTTTACGAAAATAGCGGGTGAGTTCGGTGGCAGTTAAAAGCCAGAGCGGGATCCCTGCCCAAATTAAGTCGCTCACTTGGCGGGCGGGGTAAATGAGCGCGAGGGTGATGGCGATACCTGCCCACAATGCGAGTGTTAGGTTTTGGCGGTTTTTTTCTTTGAAGGCACGCCAAATGGCTACACCGCCGAAGAAAATTGCAAAGGGGTAATAGACGAGCAGTCCGAGCAAAATATGTGTGAGGGGGACACCAGAGGCAAAACGCCAGCCGCTTAAATAATTGGCAAGGGAATTGAAAAATGCGCTGATGCCATTGGGGGAGATAAGGAGGCGCGTGCTAAGAAGAAGGATTGTGCCGCCCATAAAGATTGCCGCAGTTCTAATATCTGTGCGTTCGTCTCGTTCGTGATTTTGGCTGGGTTGCCCTTCTTCAACTTTCTCGTTGGGGAAAAGCTTTTGTGCTATTCCCCAAGTTATCGCTATGCCGAGTAAGCCCATCCAGACATCTGCGCCGCCGAGTAACGCGACCCCCGCAAAAATGCCCGCCCATTGCGGGCGATTGTTTTTCCATAATCCCCAAGCGAAAGCACCGAAGGTGATTGCAAGCATTGTGCCTGTTGCCTGACGCGATACGGCAATTAATCCGGGGGCAATGGCGAGGAGAAAGGCGGCGATAACCCCCATCCTAGCCTTCCCCCGAAGGGGGAAGGGACTGATCTCTCCCCCTTCGGGGGAGAGACGGAGAGAGGGGGCTATAAAATAAGGTAAAAAAACAATAAAACTTCCTGCAAAGGCTGGCACAAAGCGAGCTAAGAAGTTTGTGCTTTCTAGTGCATAAAAGAGAAAGCTAGTAAATGCGATATACCCCGCTTGCCCGCCAAGTAGAACTTTTTCTCCATTTGAGAGGGCGAGGGCTTGAAGTGCCCAGTTGGCTTCTGTGTCGGTTAAGGGGAGTGCGCCAAGTTGAATAAATCGGAGGGCAAAGGCGAGAAGGAAGGCGATAAGATAGAGGATTTCGTGACGTGATTTCATGGGGCTAATTTTAGCACAGAGCGCAGTGTTTTTTAGTCACAAATTTCATAGATCGAAAAGTAAAAAAACAAGCAATAGCTGTAATTAGTGACTAAAGGGCTTTTCGTTTTCTCATCAATTCTCGAATTGCGTTCCCTGTATAAGAATCAATGGGTAGGTCTAAGGCTTCTTCTAAAGTTACCCATATATAAGATTCCGCTTCGTCATTTAGGATTACATCGCTCGAATTTGTTTTGCAAGCGAAATCGAAGAAGATGAAGTGCATATTTTTCCAAAAGGATTTGTCCTGAATAAATTCTTGAAAGAAGATGAATTCTAAATCATATATATCTAGCCCAGTTTCTTCTTTGGCTTCGCGGATGAGGGCATCGGTCATTTTTTCGCCGACTTCGATATGTCCGCCGGGCACAACATATTTATCGTGAAATTTATGCGTGCGAACAAGGAGCATTTTGCCTTCGGGGTTGAATATCAACGCACCGACTGTGGGGTGGGGGAAAGTTTGGGTTTTCATAGATGGGGATTATAGCAGGAAAGGTGATGAATAGGGGCTGG
>CAZAWS010000062.1:0-8128 GCA_964488755.1 uncultured Anaerolineaceae bacterium
TTCATCACTTGGTATCTCCTTCTCACCCTTTTAGGGTTGCTCACCTTTCCCCTCACCTACCATCTTTTCCCCAAATTCGCAGATCGGGGCTATACATTTGCGCGCGTGGTTGGATTATTAATTTGGAGCTATGCCTTCTGGATTCTTTCGATCTTGGGCATTGCCCAAAATAATATAGGCGGGATTTTGCTAGGCTTAGCAGTTTTGGTGGGTTTAAGTATTTGGGCATTTAGGAAAATACAGTCTATAGAAGATGAGAATAGAAACCTAAAGGGTAAAACCCTTACTACGAGGGAAATCCTAAGCTGGTTCAAATCCAATCGCTCCCTCATCCTCACCACCGAAATTCTTTTCTTCCTCAGCTTTGCCGCGCTTGCTCTTTTCCGTGCGGCAAATCCCGAAGCACTTGGCACAGAAAAACCGATGGAGTTGGCTTTTATTAACGCCATTATGCGCTCGCCCACTTTCCCGCCGAATGACCCGTGGCTCTCTGGTTACGCGATTTCTTATTATCATTTTGGCTATATTATGACCGCCATGATTGCCAAAATCACCGCCACCGCCGGGAGCATCGCCTTTAATTTAATGACCGCCCTCATTTTTGCCCTTAGCGCAATTGGGGCTTATGGTATTTTATATAATCTCTTAGCTTTGAGACTTAAGACTAAAGACTTAAGACCTAAGACATCAGACATCAGTGAAGAACCTTCCACCCTTCCAACCCCTGCCCTGAGCTTGCCGAAGGGTTCAAACATTAAACCTTCAACCTTCAACCTCCAACCCTACACCGCCCTCCTTGCCCCTCTATTTCTCCTATTAATCTCCAACTTTGAAGCCCTGCTCGAATTTATTCACCAAAAAGGCATTCTCTGGACAACCCAAAGCCCAAATTTTTGGACATGGCTCGATATAAAAAATCTCCGCGATGACCCTGCCTCCATGCAACTCATCCCCGACCGATTTTGGTGGTGGTGGCGCGCTTCTCGCGTTATTCAAGAGTACGATTTAGCAGGCAACCACCGCGAAGTCATAGACGAATTCCCCGCCTTCTCATTTATTCTCGGCGATCTGCACCCGCACGTTCTCACCCTTCCCTTCGCCTTACTCGCCATCGCCATTGCCCTCTATATTTATCTCGGCGGCTGGCAAGGCAAAACCCGCATATTTACCTACACCTTCACCGTCACGCCCCTTGCCCTCTTCATCGTCTCGCTCACGCTGGGCGGCATCGCTTTTCTCAACACGTGGGATATTCTCTCCTCTGCCGCGCTCATTGCCTCTGCCTATGCGCTCAAACGCGCCCATGAAAATGGTTGGAGTTGGCAACGCCTCGAAGACTTTCTCTATTTCGGCATTCTCACGGGCATTGCCGCGCTCGCCCTCTACTTACCTTTTTATCTCGGATTTGCCTCTCAGGCAGGCGGGATTTTGCCCAATCTCATCAATCCCATTCGGGGCGCGCATTTATGGGTGATGTTCGGAACTCTCTTATTGCCCATCTTTTTCTGGATGATTTCTTTACGGCGCGGAAAAATTGATTGGAAACGTGGGTTCGGACTTGTTTTAGGCTCGCTTGCCGCCCTTTGGCTTTTTTCTTGGCTTTTGGCGTGGATGGCTTCGGCAGTCAACGCGTCTTTGGCATCTACCCTCATCCAATCGCAAGGACTAACGAATTTCGGAGAGCTTTTTAGCCAGGCAAATGCACGGCGGTTCAATTTTGGGTTCAGCTTTCTCACCCTGCTGGGGGTCGCGGGGGGAGCGGTATCTTTGCTTTTTTTCAGGAAAGAGCCTACCGAAGGCAATCAAGCCGAAGGTCACGCGCGTCCCGTCCAGTCCTTCATCCTATTAATGATTCTTTTAGGCTCTCTGCTCGTGATTGCGCCCGAATTCTTCTATCTGCGTGACCAGTTTATGACGCGAATGAACACCATCTTCAAATTTTATTATCAGGCATGGATTTTGTGGAGTCTCTCAGCGGCGTATGCGATGTCGGTTTTGCTAAAAAATAAACGGGGATATATTATCTTTGCGCTGATTTTAACGAGTTTGCTTTATCCGATTTATGGAGTGCTTAGCAAGGCGCAAGCCGATGTGCTAACGCTAGATAGCGCGGCGCATGTGCAGGCGGAGGATGCCGCGGCGATTGCGTGGCTGAAAGATGCGCCAGATGGCGTTTTGCTCGAGGCGGTTGGGGGCAGTTATACGGGCTATGCGAGAATTTCGACCAATAGCGGTTTGCCCACTGTGCTAGGGTGGCCCGGGCACGAATCGCAGTGGCGGGGTGGATATGAGGAGATGGGGTCGCGGCAGGCTGACGTGGAGACGATTTATACCTCGAATGATTGGGAAGAAACAAAGCAGATTTTAGAGCAATATAATGTACATTATGTGGTTGTGGGCGGACTTGAAAGGTCTACTTACCGCGTAAATGAGCAAAAATTTATGCGTTACCTTAAGCCCGTTTTTGAATATGGAGAGGTAAAGATTTTTCTTGTGCCTTGATATATATGTAGCATGGGATTGAAATCCCATGCTGAAATACCGAGTCCGTTTAAACGGACTTCCCGCATCGCCCTATGAATTCATTTACAACTGAATCAAAAAGCCCCTAACGCTTTTATGCGCTAGGGGCTTTGTTTTTTTAAGAAACTTTTATTATGCAGATGCTTTTCGTAGTTTGCGGGCAAAGAAAATTACGGCAACAAATAGAAGTGTGAGCATCATCAAACCGGGGATGCCTACATCGTCTGCAAAGCCCCCATCTGGGAGAGCGGAAGATACTGGCACTATGGTCTGAATAGAATTCGATGCCTCTGTTAGCGCGGCGGCGACTGTTCCCGTAGCGGCAGTATTCGGGGTTGCGGTAGGTGTATCGGTGGCGATAGCGACAACGGGTGTTTCGGTTGCGGTAGCTGACATGATGGGGCTTGGGCTGGCTAAGGGTGTTTCTGCTAAGGCAGTCTCAGCACCAGATTCTGTTAACATTAGAACAACTTCTGTTGCTTGTGCTACAGCCGCGTTACCTGCTTCTTCTAAGGTGGCTTTTTTCTTGGGTAAAACAACCAAAGCATAAACAGCCACACATATTAACGCCAAAAGAATGATGCCTCCCAAAATGCTGGCGGCAACTATGAAAGTTTTATTACCTTCTTCTTCTTGAAAATCGTCATCTCCCTCTGTGAAGGGGGCTTCATCTTCATCATCAAAATCTTCAAACATAGCCATAATCATTCTCCTCTTTTAGATAACTATCTTATCCTAATACTTCTAAGTTTACCAGAGGAACAAAAATTTGTTCCCCATTTTTTATTTTCACCCTACCGACCAAAACACGTAATCCGTTTGGCAAAGTTTTTAATGTTCTAGGTAATTCTATTAGTGTTCCTGTGGCACCAGCATGGGGCGCACGGCGTAAACGTACATTTTGACCGGGAGCAAAACTCTCAACTTCACGCGGGGTAGGGGGAAAATCGGCATGTGGAAGGGGGATAATTACCTCTGGGCGCGTGCCTTTATAATGGTGATAGGATTCAGCGTTAACGGTCACATTTTCTCGCTGATTATTGGTGCTAATAATTTTGTGGGCGGTTGCATTCATAGGCTCATTGCCAATAGCATCCGTAACGATGATGGGATAAGGCATTTTTCGTGCCAAGCCTAACAGGGACGGATTCAAACTGGATAAGATGAGACCGCGCACAGTTGCGTCTTTTGCTGACATAAGCGTTTCTGCATCTTGGCAAGATCCACCCAAAACAACAAAGCTACGAATGCTAATATCTAGTTGGTTCGCTTCCAGTATATGGTCGGGCTTCGTTGCAATAATATGGAGTGACCCACTATTAATGCGCCCATTTCCCCAAATACCTTGAATTAATGCGCCAACTTCTCGAATGATAACGCCGCGGTTAGGGATTATTTCAGTTATTTCACCTGAAATTCCCGCTCTAAGAGCTAATTCTTTGCCGGAGGTATCTAACAGAATTTGACCACCACCGATAGCGACAACGCGTCCGCTTTTCTCTACTTTAATTTCCTTGGGCACCAATCCGCCCCCTGTAGCAACGACTGTGCCAGCCGATAAATGTTGCCCTCGGTGAATATCGCCTAGTTTCTTTTCGGCTGTTTTAGGCTTAATATCTAAAATACGTGCTACATCAATTAGGTGGTGTTTATGAGAGTATTCTGCTTCTGCAACGACTGCGCTTGAAAGTACGCGTTGATTTAGTCTGGCAATTACTTCACCTGAAACGGGTAGTTCTCTTTTGCGAATAATTGTTGTTAAAGCTAGGGTATGAGACATAGGTGCAAGCATGGTTTAACCTCCGAGTGTCCAGAGCCATTTTTTGATTAGCTCACGACGACGAATATCGTCAGATGTTAAATCAAGGGGACGTCCACGACCGTCTAAGACAATGCCTAAGGCACTACCGCTAACCTTTGTAGATATTTTTTTCCCTGCACCAAGACCGATATCGGTTCGCTTCAAAGGTTGCAAATTAAGGTCGGCTGTTTCGCCTATTCTAAGCGAAATGACCTTGAAGCCCCCTTGCTTTACTTCTTCTGTGCTAACAGAGCCATCTGCACGGCGTACACTGGCTTTCAAGATGCTTGTCCCATATTTTGCAGAACTGACTGGGGCGATAACTGTGGCAAGATTAACGAATGCGCCTGTCTCAAGTGCCTGTACTGGTAAAAGGGTATTGACGTCTGCCGTAGTTCCTAAGGCGGGGAGAAGATTGTTTTTATCAAGAATTAGAGTTGTCACGCCTGCTGGTTGCAGGGCATCCAGTAAAATGAGCAGACTCTGTCCAAAGGTAGGGGCGTTCGACAGCACACTGCCTCCAGCCAGCACGATTTCAAAGAGGGGAAGCAAGCTTTTCTTAAGGACGGGGGCGTCACTTGGCAGTTCTTTTGCCGTTTTTTCCATGGCGACCCGAAGGGCTTCCCTTCCAAGCGCTTGCTCTATCTGCAAATCTTTTTTTGTTGCCGGGATGCTATTAGGATAGAGTGCTTTGGTATAGATATAATTGCTAATTTCTTGAGTAGAGGCATCTACTATTAGCCAACGAGCGATATTTTCGAGACTTGTGTAGTTAAGTAGTTCGGAAATATTTGTGCCCATGCCAAGATAGGGATATACCTTTGTTTGGAGATAATCACCTATGCCTACGGAGAATGTTGCGGCTGAGGCACCTAGATTTACAGAAAGAAGGGCTTTTTCTGCCCCATAAAGTTTGCTAAGCAGATGAATTATTCTGCTTTCAGCAAAAACAGAGGGAAGCATTCGCCCGCCTGCCCACCCATCTAACTCTTCTACACCGGGGATTTGCGTTTTGCGAATATCAACAAAAGCCTGAGCTAATTTTTTGCGTGCGGGGCGTAGGTCTTCGGTGCTAATAGATGGACGGATATTTGAGGTTGTATATAAATTACTGCTAAGAGGCTCAAGTGTTTTACGAACTTCATCTGCCATTTTCTGATTGCCAGCGTAAAGAATAGCAGGACGTTTGTCATCAGGCATTAGATACGTTGCTAAACCAATCACTTCAATATTTTTTTTCAAAGATAGTGCCGCACCATCATCTGTGCCGCCTGCAATGATAATTAGGTCAGGGTTAGCTTTGAGGATTGCATCAATTTGCTCTTCTGCTTTACGAGGGTCATTTAGGCTAATGCTTTCTACAACGCGGGCATAGGTCGATTCTGCAAGTTTTTTTGCGCTTTCAAGAGAGACATCTGAGAGTAAGCCAGCAACAACAACTCTTAGCGTTTCCCCTGTTGATATGGATGCGGTGATCGCATCTACGCCGCTACCGTCTTCTTGCACAGAAGAGACAATGTGTTGATCATCGTCTATGAATGTTCTTCCTGTAATTTTTGCCAATCGCTCAATTGCTTCTCCTATTCCAGCAGAAATATCGTTAAATGGCGCGTGAGAAGTACTGGGCGATTGCCCAATAGCAATGAAACGATAGCGACCATCTACCACGTCAAAAAGTATGGCGCGGGTGGTAGCTGAGCCAATATCAAGTGCTAAAACAGAAACACCTTCGATTACAGAAGCCATAAGGTTTATAAGGAGAAGATAAAAGTGAAGAGAAAATCAAGGCGTTCGATGAGGGCGATAAGTGCGGCAGAGAAAACGCCTGCAAAAAGAACACCAAATGTGATTGCGATAAAAACCTTGCCTACGGTGGCGAGGATATTTGTGATTATATTACGGTGATTTTTTCCATCATCGCCACGTTTTGCAGTGAATTGGAAATAAACCAGCGTTGAAATTGTACCAATAAGCATTAATATGCTTTCGAGAAATTGAATGCCACCAGAAGCCCCTTGCGGATTCCCTGATTGAAAATCAAAGCTATTGATTGCGCTCAAGGTCTGGGGGAAGATTGTCCCTTGCACTGCGCCTACAATTGCAATCGCCGCGCCAACGCCAACCATCAATGCGACAGGAGGTGTTCCTAATTTGGAGAGCGGAGGAATAGCTTTCATCAATAGTAAAATGACTAAAAATAAGGCAATATACGCATGTATTTTCTCATCGCCTGTGCCAAACAACATGGGTTGAACAAGATGAGGCACGAGTACCGACTGCCAAACAAGAGCAAAAACATATCCTGCTGAAACGCCCACAAATATATAAATAGTCGCTCTAAAAAGGAAATTATCACCTATTAAATAAGAGAATACAAATAAGGTCAGGAGGAAGGCAACTACGCCTACAAGAAGTTCAAACACTTTATTTTTCCTCCTTCTGTCTTTTTTGTTTTATGCGTAAAGCGAATAAGAAACTCCCCATAGCCCCTACAGCAATTAGAATTTCTGCGAGAAGAAGCCCAACGCTATATGCATCCCAGTATTTTCTTCCTAGCCCCT
This sequence comes from uncultured Anaerolineaceae bacterium, assembly GCA_964488755.1. GTDB lineage: Bacteria > Chloroflexota > Anaerolineae > Anaerolineales > Villigracilaceae > Desulfolinea. The sequence continues at coordinate 6,886 of CAZAWS010000062.1, forward strand.
CTTTTCCTAACGCACGCTCATAGATCGCACTACCCGAAAGTCCGCTAATCAAACCATCTACTTGTCCAGAGAAGTAATAGGGATAAATAATCGGTTCTGCCTGTGCGCTAATCGCCATCAAGAAAGGTGGCATATCTTCATCACTACTTCCAGCATAAACAGTTTTCTGCTCAATCCAATTGCGCCCTTTCTCTACATCGTTGGTTAGAATAATGACGGCAGAAAAATCTGAAAAACCAGCAATCTTTTCAAGAGGATGTGTTTTCCAAAGAGCATTATTTCCGATTGTCTGACGTGGCGAACTAATGAAATTCGCTATGCCCGATGTGCCACCTGCCAAATAACCCAAATTCTGATAATTTGTGCCAGAAACAACCTCATAATCACTGCGTTTCTCTAATTCGGTAAACAAATTTTCCGCAAGTGCAGGACCTGTTGGTTGGGTAGAAATAACCACTAAATTTTGTCCCTGCGTCATCAACTGTGTTACCAATGGCAAGGCAATCGCTTTCATCTCACCAGAGAAGCCCGCTTCATAATCAAATACTAATAATGCGCTCCCGCCCGCTGGCAGTGCGTTAATCATATCAACAGAATTTTGTATTTCAGACTCTTTTCCATCGAGCAAAGGTGTTATTTTTGATTGACTAAAAAGTGACGAGCCAACAGCCAAAAAGAGCAGTACAGTAATCACCCAACGCAAAATAGGCATAGACGAAACTTTCTTCGGCGCAAGAAAAGCACTTGGCTCAGTTTCCTCAGCCAATAGATTCTCTAACATCGCCGCACTATTTTGCTGGCTTTCGCTTACCTCTAACTTGATAGAGAGAGCTTGGGGTTTAGCAATTTGCCCAATTACAGACGTAACGGGCAAAACACCGCTTAATCCAGCAAGAGGTCCTGTGCCGACCACGTTATCATCAGAGGGTCTCGAAGAATCGGGCACTATATCTGCCACAGGGCGCATTGCCTGTACCCAGCTTGGCAATTCTGCCCCCGAAACATCGTCCTGCTCCTCAGTTGCCTCAACATCAGAGAGTTCATCATCTGCGATATCTTCAGGTCCTAAGGTAGATATCCAATCGGGCATATCTGCTTCAAAAACTTCATCTATCGCATCGGCAGAAGTGGGGTCAAGAATAGGCGATGGAGCAATATCTTCGTCACCTTCTACCGTAGACAAATCATTCAACCAAGCGGGCGTATCCTCAGCAGAAAGTGCGGATATTTCTTCAACTTCTTC
>CAZAWS010000063.1:0-8051 GCA_964488755.1 uncultured Anaerolineaceae bacterium
AAAGAGCAAAAATTTGACTACCGAAACGTTTTGGTATACAATGAGACCATATCCGAAACGTTTTGGTTTTTTGCTTTGCACTTCAGGAAAAAACAATGGTCGTTACGCTCAAGGACATCGCCAAAGAGACGGGGAAATCTATAACAACTGTTTCACGCGCTTTAAATGATTATGACGATGTTAGCTCAGCTACGAAGGAGTTAGTTCACCGAGTAGCGACTGAACTAGGGTATACCCCAAATATCCTTGCTCAACGCCTTCAAAAACAGAATGCTGATACGATCGGATTGATTATGCCTACTTTTGGACCGCGCTTCTCTGACCCCTTTTTTAGTGAGTTGTTGGCAGGCGTAGGAAATAGAGCAGCCAGCCTTGGCTATGATTTATTGGTTTCAACGCGCGCCCCTGGTGCTGAAGAAGTAAAAGCCTACTGTTCAATAGCACAAGGTCGCCGAGTGGATGGTTTTGTGCTGGTACGAACTCGTCGAAAAGATGCGCGCGTTGAGTGCTTGAAAAAAAACAGCTACCCTTTTGTTGCATTTGGACGGGCTGAAGAAAATATAGATTTCCCTTTTGTTGACGAAGACGGCACTTATGGGATGAAATTGGTCATCGAGCATCTTGTTTCCTTGGGTCATCGGCGTATTGCGTGTATCTCCCCTCCGCCTGAGTTGATGTTTGCACACTATCGTTTACAGGGATTTAAAGAAGGTTTAGCGGAAGCAAGTTTACACACGGACGATGCGCTCATCCTAACGGGAGATTTAACGCAGCGCGGTGGATATGAGCAAGCTAATAAATTACTCGACCTACCATCCCCTCCCACAGCAATTGCAGCTTGTAATGATTTAATGGCTTTTGGCGCGATGAGTGCCGCACAGGAACGCGGGCTTGTTGTGGGGAAAGATATTTCTATTACGGGTTTCGATGATATCCCGATGGCTGAGTATTCCCACCCTTCACTAACAACACTGCACCAACCCCTTTATAAAATCGGCAGCATGGTATGTGAAATGCTGATTCGTCTGATTCAAGGAGAGTATTTAGAAAAAGAGCAAACTCTTCTTAAGCCAGAGTTAATTATACGGCAATCTAGTGGATTGCTGAGATCGTAAATGAATAGGAGGTGAGTGCCTGAAACAATACTAAATAAGATTTACCACCCTATCCGATACTTTTAGTTTTTCAATTCAAATATAAAAGGAAAGAGAATCATGAATAAGAAGTTCATTGTTTTATTTGCATTACTGTTGGTTGCCAGTATGGTTTTGGCAGCTTGTCAGCCCGAAGTCGTTACTAAAGAGATTGAAGTTCCCGTTGAAGTCGTCAAAGAAGTTGAAGTCCCTGTTGAAGTTGAAGTGGAAGTTCCTGTTGCTTCAAAGACCTTGGTCTTCTCCTCCCGTCTCTTTAGCCCTCCACAAGAACAAGAATTTTTCATTACGGAAATCATCAAGCCTTTTGAAGAGGAACATGGCGTTACTGTCAATTTCCAAATCATTGATGACCAAACCCTACTTGATCGAGCTGATATACAACAAAGCACCAATCATGTCACTACCGACATCGTTGTTGCCCACAATAGCCGCATGGCTGAGTGGATTGATGCCGGTTGGGTTGAAGATTTAACTGACCACGTTGCCAGCTGGGATGATCGCCACTTCAGTGAGGCTTTTGTTCAGAATACCAATAAAGACGGCAAACAATACTTTCTCCCTGTAGGCGCAGATGTATATTTGTTGCTTGCCAATAATAAAGCCCTCCCTTACCTCCCCGAAGGCGTTGAACTAGATAGCATCACTTGGGAACAATATGCGGATTGGGCAGTAGCCATCGCTGAAGGTGAAGGCGAAGGTAAAGTTTGTATCACCGGTATTCCTTCTAAATCTTGGGTCTATATGTTCGGTGGTACCGCATTATCCTTTGGTGCAGGCTTCCCTGATGCCAATTCTGCTGGTGCGATGGATGCCTGGAAAGTTTGGGAAACCATTGGTAAAGGAAATGGCTTTGTGCCGACTGTCTTGAATGTCGATAGCTGTGTTGACCCAATGATGCGCGAAGAATCTTGGCTGACTGTATTCCACAATGCCCGCGCTGGTCAGGTTTATGCCTCCAACGAGACCGAATTCACCTTGGCTCCCGCCCCCACTGGTCCTGCTGGCACCGGCTCCATCGCTGGCGTGAGTGGCTATGCCATTATGAAAGACTCTGCCAATTATGACTTGGCTGTTAGCTTCCTTGAATACCTGACCCGTCCTGAAATTCAAGTAAAACTTGCCAAAGGCACTGGTGGATTCATTCCTCCTGTACAAGAAGCAATCGATTACTTAGGCGACGAAGCCATTGACGAAGTTATCAACAAAGCCGTTCTCGTGCTTGAAAATGGCGTTGTCTCTGGCGTTCCTGGTGGTGATTACGAAGATTGGGGTGCTGTCAAAGCTTGCTTCGATGATGTTTTTGCTGACACCATTTTGACAGGGGCTGATGTAACCCAAGATCGTCTTGATGAAGCGCAAACCTGTATTGACGATCTGCTCAAATAATCGTCTAAAGATTCTGTAATACGAACAATAGAGCCGAGAGGAAAATCTCTCTCGGCTCTACTCTTATTTTTTATCTAAAAGGGCTTTTGTATGGCTACTACAAAACCAAAATCGTTTCGGAAAATATGGGGGCAAGCCACTCCGTATCTCCTGATACTCCCTGTCGTTATTTATTATTCTATTTTTTGGGTGCGCCCTGTTGTCGCGGTGATTGTAGGAAGCTTCACCGATGCAAGCGGATTTTTTACGCTTCAAAACTTTGTCATGGTATTTAATGATGAAAGTTTTTTTCCTGCATTATACAACACCGCTATCATTGTTATCATTTCAGTCACCATAGAATTCATAGGCGCACTTTTTCTTGCGCTACTCATCAATCGCAAATTCTGGGGATCAAGCATTTTTCTTTTTCTCATGCTTATCCCTATGGCATTGCCCGCTGTAGCAACTGGGGCGATGTGGATGACAGGTCTCACTGCTCATGGTTGGATCAACAGCCTGCTCTATTATCTGGGATTCCTTGCTGAGGGAGAAAAGATCTATTGGCTGGGCGGATTGCAACAGAATCAGCTCAAACTCCTCGCACTTGTGATTATTATTGATGCTTGGCAGGTGATTCCCTCAATGATGATTATTCTCTTGGCTGGGTTACAAAACCTTACCGAAGAAGTCAAAGAAGCTGGCTATGTCTTTGGCGGAGACTTCATAACTGTTTTGCGAAAAATCACCATCCCCATATTGCAACCAACGATTCAAACAGCGGTTATTTTGCGGTTGATTTCGGCGATTCAAATCTGGCTGATTATTGTACTCTTGCTCGGTTTTGGACGGCTACCTGTTCTTGTGGAACGCATTGTTTACTATCACGAAGAAGTACCGGGGTTGGATGTTAGTTACCAAATGGCGGCTGGCTATACTATTGTCGTCTCGGTAATTGTTTCTCTCACTGCGCTACTTTACCTTCGTGTATCAGGTGCTTTCAAAAAGGAGGAAACCGTATGAAAAGCAAAACAAATAAAAAAGTCATTAAAGCGGCTAAAGAAACGGTTTTCTATCTTTTCCTAACCACGCTCATCGCGGGAGTGTTGCTCCCAGTTTACTTTATTGTTTCTCTATCTTTTTTGTCTACGCGTGAAGCCTATCAATACCCCCTTCCGCTTGTGCCTGCCCTCAAAACAGATATGGAACTCGGCTACGGAGAGCGGGGTTATCTCCTTAGCGTCTGGGACCGAATTGATAAAGAATACCAAACTGTTCTTGACACTGCTGACTTGGAAAAAATGGAATACTATATCAAATCACAATTGGGGACAAAAATCACGGAGGAAGAGCTTCTGTTCGAGACTTCACGTCTTGAAAACTCTGATGAGAAAAGTGTCTTTTTCACCAAACCCCGAGCTTTGCTTAATAACTACGATACCTTTTTTAGAGTGACCCGCGATGCCGTTCCTGCTCTTATTCGCAGTCTCCAAATCGCCGCACTTACCATTTTGATTTCCCTCTCTATTGGTGGTTTGGCGGGATATGCCTTCGCCCGCTACGTCTTCAAGGGAAAAGACACACTTAGGTTCAGCGTACTATTTGTTCGTATGTTCCCTGGCGTTGCAATTGCTTTGCCGATGGTATTCATCCTCGCCAGAGCCAACCTCTATGACGAGCCGCTGGGACTTTCTCTAATCTACTCAGTTGGGGCAATTGGATTAACCATCTGGATTACAGCCAGTATCTTCATGGGGATTCCCGAATCATTGGAAGAAGCCGCTCAAGTTTTTGGTGCGAGCAAATTTCAGGCTTTTATGAAGGTTACGCTTCCGCTTGCGCTCCCGGGTTTAGCTGCTTCCGCTATGTACATTTTTCTCGGAGCGTGGAACGAAACCGTTGCCGCGATCATCCTGACCCAATTTAAGCCAACTTTTTCTGTTGTCGTCTATCAAACGCTTTTAGGTGCATCAGGGCAAGTTAATCTCGCCGCTGCTGGCGGTATCTCGATGGCACTTCCCGCTATCTTCTTCACCTTCTTCCTCCGCAAATACATCAATCGGATGTGGGGCGGGGTAAAAGTATAAAGGAAAAAAATAATGGCAACTCTTGAAATCAAGAATCTCACTAAAAAATTTGGTAGGAAAATCATTGCAGTTGACAATATCAGCCTTGAAGTTCACGATGGAGAATTTCTGGTTCTCTTAGGACCCTCAGGTTGCGGAAAGACAACCACAATGCGGATGATTGCAGGCTTGGAAGAAGTAACGGATGGCACAATTCTGATTGGCGACGTGGACGTGACTGAACTTCCACCGCGCAAACGCAACGTCAGCATGGTTTTCCAAAACTATGCTATTTGGCCTCACATGACCGTCTATGAAAACATCTCCTACGCACTGAAACTCAAACACATGGGAAAAAGCGAAATAGATCAGGTTGTCCATGACGTAGCGAGTATGACGAATATCAGCGAACTTTTGGAGCGTCTCCCCGCCCAACTCTCAGGTGGACAACAGCAGCGTGTAGCCGTTGCTCGCGCAATTGCCGTTTCGCCCAAAGTCTTCCTTATGGATGAACCCCTCTCAAATCTCGATGCAAAACTACGCGTTTCTATGCGCACTGAGTTAAAAACAATTCATGCCAGCGCAAAAGCGACCACCGTTTTTGTCACCCATGATCAATCTGAAGCAATGAGTATCGCAGACAGAATTGTCATTATGCAAGATGGAAAAATTGTGCAAATTGGTTCGCCGGAAGAAGTTTACGAAAAGAGTGCAAACCTCTTCGTTGCCGATTTTATTGGCACACCGCCAACTAATTTTTTCGATGTTAAATTGAAAAAAACTGACGAAACCTTACATCTTGTCCATCCGCATTTTGATCTTCCCCTCAGCCCTAAAAATACAACTCTATTGCAAGGATACGCTAAAGAACACCTCGTACTCGGTGTTCGTCCGGAAAACATTTCACTTGTCAACGAGCAAGCCAAAATCATGAGTACGACCGTCCTCGTTGTCGAACCGCAAGGCTCGCATCAAGTTATCGCCTTTAAACTGGACAAAGACATTATCAAAATGGTCGCCCCTTCTCAACTAAAAATGAATACTGGCGCAACCATCCATCTCAACTTCAAACAAGAAGCCCTGCGTTTCTTCGATCCAGACAGCACCCTCGCCATCGGCGATTAAAAGTCCATGCGGCACAAAATTCGTTGGACGTCGAAAAAAATCCATCAAAGGCTGGTGTTGGTGCAAAACTTTCTTTGTCGCCAACGCCAGTTTTTGGTTACTAATTGTTTTTCTTGGAGTCTTGCACTTCGAAGAAATATGTGGTGAAAAAAATGCATATTTGCTTCATTGAAGACACTCTCTTACACGGCGGGACGCAAATTTGGGTCGCGGAGGCAATCCGATATGCGCTGGCGCAAGGTGAAAAAGTGACCTTGCTCGCCCCAGAAAAAAGCTGGATTATTGAGCAGGTGAGTGGCACAAAAGCTCATATCGTGCCCTACGATTGGGATGATGTTGAGCAAAAAAAATGGGCAGATGCACTGAAAAATTGCAGTGTTGCACTTTGCACCGTGCATCCCCCGCGTGGCGATTTTCATTGCGTAAGTTTTGCCGCTCAAACGATTCAGGATGCCAATTTGGACACAATCCTAATCCCGAAAACGGGCACAATTGTTCCTGAATACAAACGAGAATTTTATCAACCGAAAGAGAATATCCGCTTTGCGGTGATTACGATAGCGAAATTTACACAGCGTTATTTGATTGAGTATTACAAAATTTCGGCAGAAAATGTCAATCTGATTTATCAGGGCGTGGATTTGCACCGCTTTCAATCATCGCTAGATGTGCGTACTGAAGCGCAAAAACGCTATCCACTGCCCACCAACGCCACGCCCATTTTGGGTTGCGTTGGTTCTTTTGAAGAGCGCAAGGGGCAAGCGGTTTTACTCAAAGCTCTCTCGCTCGCCAAGAAAAACTTGCCCAATATCCACCTGTTGCTCGTCGGCGACGGCGTTGATAAAAGCAAATTGAAAAAGTTGGTCAAGGAGATGGATTTGACGCAGAACGTCAGCATTTTCCCCTTTACCAAGCAACCTGAACTTGTTTTTGAGCGTGTGGATATGACCATTTTGCCGAGCATCGCCAAAGAGGGATTGCCCAACGTTTTGCTGGAATCCATGTCGATGGGAACCCCTGTCATCGCTTCTGATTTGGGCGGGATACCGGAAGTCATCATCGACGGGGAGACAGGCATTCTCGTCCCCCCAACTGATGCATCGCGGCTTCGAGATGCGATTTTTCACCTTTGGCAGAATCCAGCCCATCGTCAAGAGATGAGCATCAATGCTCTCCATTTTATGCAAAGCAATTTTGACAAAAAACGTCAATTTGCCCGTTTTCTGAAGTTCTTTAATCAGGTAAAAAACAAGTCCCCTCTCCATGAGGGAGAGGGCGGAGGGTGAGGGAAGTTATGATTAAATTAAAAAGAGTGTCCAATCAACCGATTTTATCTCCAAAACCTGCCCATAAATGGGAAGCGACTGCCGTTTTCAATACAGCAGCGATTTACGATAATGGGCTGGTGCATCTGATTTACCGAGCCACCGACATCACATCAAATGGTAGAGACGGGAAATACCTCAACAGTTTTGGCTACGCGGTCAGCACAGATGGAATTCACTTCAACCGTCTGGAGCAACCCATTCTCGTCAATGATATTCCGCAAGAAGCACGCGGTCCCGAAGACCCGCGCATCGTCAAAATCGGCGAGACATTTTACATGATGTACACCGGCTACGGCGGACGATTTGGTGGAGATTATCGTATTAGCTTGGCTACGTCCAAAAACCTAATCAACTGGCAACGACACGGCATCATGTTGGATGAGGCAAATAAAGACGCATCACTTTTCCCTGAGAAAATTAACGGGAAACACCTCATGTTTCATCGCCGTCCGCCCGATATTTGGTTGGCAGATTCAGATGATTTGAAAACTTGGGATAATCATCGATTGGTGATGAGTGCGCTCCCCAATTCAACTTGGGAAAATGAGAAAATTGGCATCGGTGGACCGCCCGTCAAAAGAGATGATGGCTGGTTGCTGATTTATCACGGCGTGAGCAAAGAGCATCGCTACAGTTTGGGCATCGCCCTACTTGATCTTGACGATCCGACAAAGGTGATTGCCCGCCAAGCTGAACCAATTTTAGAGCCAGAATTGGATTGGGAAGTGAATGGCTACGTCCCAAATGTTGTCTTTAGTTGCGGACAAGTCGTTATCGAAGATGAGCTTTTCGTCTACTACGGTGGCGCAGATACGGCGATTGGCGTTGCGAAGATTCGGATGGATGAGATTGTATTTTGATAAAGCAAAGGCTTCAAAGGGAACAAAGGTCGCAAAGGTGACAAGGGTATTAAAAGCACGCATAAAGGTTTTTCCTTTGTGTTTAGAAAAAAATAGTAAAGGATAAAAATTATGGCAAAAAACATTGGAGTATTTCACTATCAAGTGGGTCGC
>CAZAWS010000064.1:0-7923 GCA_964488755.1 uncultured Anaerolineaceae bacterium
TATCCTGTTTATCTGCGTTTATCCGTGGCTAATTCTAGATGTACGGTAGAGAAGTGCGAAATAGACAGTGTTGCTGGAGCAAAAAGATGCAGAGGCGCGCTTATCGTGCAAAAAAACGCATTTTAAGGTATCCTTAGAGACACAGTATTCATAAAAGAAATGGAGGCTAAGGTGCTTAACGACATAAAAGAAGATGCCCAACAACGAATGAATGGTGCGGTAGGCGCACTAGAAAATGACCTTTTGCGTATCCGTACAGGACGGGCAAACCCAGCGTTAGTAGATGATGTTAAAGTAGAGTATTATGGCGTTCCTACACCACTCATTCAGCTAGCGTCTATTAGCATACCCGAGCCACGTTCTATATTAATTCGACCTTTTGACCCTTCAACCTTAAAAGAGATAGAGCGCGGCATATATGCCTCAGACGTGGGCTTAACACCAAATAACGATGGAAAAGTTATTCGTCTTAATTTGCCCATGCTTACCGAGGATCGCCGCAAAGAATTGGTTAAGGTTGTAAAAAATCGCTCAGAAGATGCGCGCGTTGCCGTTCGTAATGTACGTCGCGATCTAATTAGAGACCTGCGCGATTATGAAAATGAAAAAATGATTTCAGAAGATGAACAAAAAAGGGGAGAAGACATGGTTCAAGATGAGACCGACCATTTTGTCGAAAGAATTGATAAAATATGTGATAAGAAAGAAAAAGAAGTTTTAGAAGTCTAAGAAAAATAATGGGCAATATAAAGCACCCTCAGCCCGAAAAAATCCCCCAGCACGTTGCTATCATTATGGATGGTAATGGCCGCTGGGCTTTGTCGCGTGGAAAACCGCGCCTTGCTGGACATCGGGCAGGCACTGAAAACTTACGGCGTATCATTCAAGCCAGCGTTAAATTTGGAGTTAAATATCTCACGATTTATGCTTTTTCTACAGAAAACTGGGGTCGCCCTCCTGCTGAGATAAAAGGCTTAATGCATATCTTTGAAAATGTAATAGACAAAGAGCTGAACGAACTTAATAAAGAAGGCGTTCAACTCCGCCATATTGGCAGACTTGAAAAATTAGCACCAAAACTCCGTAAAAAGGTATTAGGGGCTATAGAACTTACCAAAGAAAATAATAAACTTATCTTAAATATCGCATTCAACTATGGCGGCAGAGATGAAATAGTTTATGCCATTCAAAAAATGATAACGGAAGGTGTATCGCCAGAAGATGTGAATATCGAAATGGTCAATCAATACCTCTTTACTGCTGGAACCCCCGATCCCGACTTGGTCATCCGCACCTCAGGCGAGTTACGCACCAGCAATTTCTTGATATGGCAAAGTGCCTACGCCGAATGGTATATCACCCCCACTTTTTGGCCCGATTTTGATAAAGAAGAATATGCCAAAGCCTTAAAAACCTACGCCACACGTGACAGGCGTTTTGGTGGCGTTTCAGAAGAACACTACGAATAAATAATCTTGGATATTTAAGACACTCGGTTTTTTTCTTTTCATGGAAGCCTTTTTTTAAAGGCTTCTTTTATGAAAAAGAAGTATCTTGGAAAAACAAAGTAAGCGTTCAGACCTCAGACTTTAGACATCAGATTTGCCGAAAACAACTAGATTTTGAAGTCTTTATGGCAGTTGCTCAAAATTTTGGCGGTCAAATAGGGTAGTGCGACTGTATTTTGTTTGGAAAACACCATGTCAAAGGTCAGATATAAGCATTTTTCGCCAGTTTGGAAAAAAGCTTAAGCCTGAGGTCTTATGTCTAAACGCTTACAAAACAAAAACCGAGTGTCTACCTTTTTAAGGAGAAACTATGAAAGAACGCGTCATAACCGTCCTTGTACTTGGTTTAATAGGATTCCCCGCACTAATACTCGGTGGCATTTTCTTCTGGCTCTTATTTGCAATTTTTCTAGGGATTGCCTCATGGGAATTTGTAAACCTAATGCGCGGCGCAAGTTTTCAACCCACCATGCCAATTTCAGTTGGGGGCGTTCTAGCACTTTTAGTCACACGCATCTATTACCCGCAATACGAAAGCGCAGCTTTAGTACTCCTTGTTTTGCTTGCAATGACATACCACTCAATCGCCTTTGAACGGGGGCGCAACCAAGCCGCGAGCGACTTTGCCATCACAGTAACCGTTCTAGTCTACATGGGTTGGGTGGGCGCATACCTCATCAAATTACGCAATCTTCCCGATGGCTTATGGTGGTTCGCACTCGTTCTGCCCATCATCTGGTTCACCGATTCGGGGGCATATTTTGTAGGTAAAAATGTAGGCAAGCATAAATTATCTCCCCGCCTAAGTCCCAACAAAACTTGGGAGGGTTACTGGGGCGGCGTATTTTTCGGCGTGCTAGCAGGCGTCCTTTTTGCATGGCTCTGGCGAGAAAACATCCCAATCACCTTGCTCAATGGCGCAATAACTGGCTTAGTTTTATCTATGCTCACCCCCCTCGGCGACTTGGGCGAAAGCATGATTAAGAGACAATCAGGCATCAAAGATTCCAGCCACATCCTCCCCGGGCATGGGGGCATTTTCGATCGGATAGATTCCTGGATTTGGGCGGCACCATTAGGATATTATCTGATCAGCTACTTTTTTATCTAAACGAGACAGAACGGAACGCGCGCAAATTTAGGCTTGTTCCCGTTATGGACGCTTTTGCGCGGCGGACAGTCTCTTAACCAAAGCCCCCGTTCCCTTTGAGGGAACGGGGGCTTTGGTTTTACGCATCTCAACATCTAATTTGCGTTAAGCCGTAGTCATCAAAATAATGGCAATTAACGCGAGAATAATACCAATCCATTGCGAGGTTTGTAGCTTTTCTTTGAGAATAAGCCAAGCCAAAAAAACAGTCATCCCCGGGTAAAGAGAACCCAGCACAGCAGACATATCTAAACGCCCAATTTGCCCTGCAAGTATATAAAAAACATTCCCACCTAAATCAAGAATAGCACTAAAAATAAGAATAGGAAAATGTTTTACCTCTGTGCGCAGACTACCTTTTTGAAGCAAAAGATAAGCGATCACGGCAATTGTCCCAGCAGTGCGAGAAATAATAATAGGACCCAAAACCAAATTTTGGCTGGCTTCATGGATGAGAACAAAATAAAATCCAAACCCAATACCGGCAAAAACAGTGAGAGGAATATATTTTTTCTTCTTTGCATTGTCTTCCTCTTCAGCCTTTTCTCGTGAAACCAATAAAATGGCGATAAAAGCCAAAGCAAAAGAAAAGAAAACGCCAATAGAAGGAAGTCCCTCTGTAATAATACCCACCGTGACAGGAATTATTGCGCCAACCAAAGCAGAAAGAGGGGCAATAACACTAAGCGGACCTCTACGCATTGCCTCATAAAAAGCGAGAAATCCTGTAGTGCCCAAAACGCCTGCGGCGATGCTCCATTTAATAACGTGACTATCAGGAAAAGGTTCCCCAACAAAAGGAACTGCAAAAAGAATAAAAATCAACCCAAAAACTTGAACAAAAATTACTGTGCGATACGCGCCTATTCTACGAGAAGCGACCCCGCCAATAAAATCGCCCGTTCCCCACGAAATAGCAGAGGCAAGCCCCAAAAGCGAAGCTATCATTCAATTTTCCCCGCTAAGGTGGCGCGTTCTATCACCAAACGCGCAGATTTGACCAGTGGCATATCGATCATCTTTCCCTCAAAATCAATCGCGCCTACCCCTTCTGCTTCAGCGGATTCAAACGCAGACAATAGACGTTGAGCATAATCAATCTCTACATTCGATGGCGAGAATGCCTCTTGCACGGGAAAAACTTGATTGGGATGAATAATTTGCTTACCCATGAAGCCCATTTGCGCGCCAAGCAAGGCATCAATTTTCAAATTAACACTATCTTTAAAATTCACAAAAACAACATCAATCGCCTGCAAATCATTTACAGCGGCGTGCATCACTAACTTGCTGCGCGCGTAAAGAATCTCCAGCCCTCCACGTGTGCGGGTGGCACCAATACTGGCGGCATAATCTTCTGCGCCAAAGATAAGCGCATCTAGGCGGGGATGTGTCGCGATTTCGCGCAAATTGATAAATCCCTTCGCCGATTCGATGACTGCCAAAATGCGAATTTTCTTTAGTTCCCAACCCTGCGAAAGTTCCATCTCTTCAATTCTTTCACTGAGCCATTGAACTTCTTCAAAAGATTCTACCTTTGGCAAAACTACACCATCAGGCTGATAAATCAATGTTTCAGCGAGATCATCTTCTTCTAATCCCGTACCAATACCATTAATGCGAATCAGCTTTTCAGAATCGCCAAAATCAAATTCTTTAAGCGCAAGAGCAATCGTCTTGCGCGCTTTTTCTTTACGATTATAGGCTGTGCCATCTTCCATATCCATGCAGATAGAATCTGCGCCGAGAGAAAGGGCTTTTTCAATTTTAGGGCGAGAATCGCCGGGGGTGTAGAGAAGTGCGCGTCTTAGTTTCATTTTAAGTAACCTTGTAGGAAATTTCTAAGTGTTCAGCCATATTAAAATTATGCCTTAAGCTTTCAACGCAAATGTTGCTACGCTATACGCGAATGAACGAATGACACGAATTTTTAATGCTTTTGCTGCATTTTTCCAGAAAGTTTATATGTTTTGATCATCTTTGCACATATAAAAAACAAAAAAGTTTTTAAAATCCGCGAAAATCTGTCTAATCCGTAAAATCCGTGTTCTATTTTGAGACCTCTGAACGCTTACAGAAATTTTAGTCATCTAATAGTTTGAAGAAGTTGCCCCGCACGGGCAGAATAGACCTTATCGAAAATAGGTCAGAAAACCCCGCTCCCTTGAAGGGAACGGATTCTTCTGACAGAGACACATTCTCCCCTTTCGGGGGAGATGTCCGAAGGACAGAGGGGGCAAGCGTCAGTCAATTTTAGCCACCACCAAACTTTCTATCCAAACTACTAAATCCGTTAGAATTAGTTTATACCTGCCCCATTTTAGCATAGAGAGGATAATTGCCCAAAACCCCGTACGTTTTTTTAGAACTTAGAAAAATACTGCCAAAAATTTATGGTATCCTTTACCTATCTTATTTTACTGATGGAGAGTGCATGTATATCGCAATCGAAGGGGTTATCGGTGTGGGGAAAACCACGCTCGCCCGTTTATTACAACCCAAATTTAACGCTGAAATTTTGCTAGAAATTTTTGAAGAGAATCCTTTTCTCTCTGATTTTTATGGCGATAGAGCGCGCTACGCGTTTCAAACGCAAATGTTCTTTTTGCTCAGCCGCTATCACCAACAACGGCGTAGTGTGCCAGAACTTTTATCAAAAAACGGAAACTTACTCTCAGACTATACCTTTGCAAAAGACTCCCTTTTCGCCCGCATCAATCTCGAAGGCGACGAGCTAGATATGTACGGACGTGTACACGAAGCCTTAGCAGAAAAAATCAAACACCCCGATTTGCTGGTCTTTTTGCGTGCAAAAACAAAAACACTCATGGAGAGAATCGAAATGCGTGACCGCCCCTACGAGCGAGATATGGAGAATGCCTATATCGCAGAATTGGGCGAAACTTATGCAGAATTTTTCTCGAAGCCTTATAATAATACGCCTGTGCTTACCATAGACACAGATAATTTAGATTTTGTACGAAACGAAAAAGACCTAACTTTTATAAAAAATAAAATTGATGAGATTGCCGCGAAAGCACCGCTTCAACCAGATTTGATTTAACCTGAAAAACCTTGCTCACACAAAACTGCAAAAATTTAAGCTTTGCGTGAAATAAAAAGGAAGTTTATGCGAATAACAAGAGATTTACTCCTCCGCTTAGCAAAAGAAAATACAGAAGAGCGCGCCTTCAACTCTGAAAACATCATAGCCGCGTACCTTACTGGCTCACTCCTAAATGAAGAACCACTTCTTGGTGGCACAACCGATATAGACCTTGTTTTTGTGCACAACACCCCCCCCGCATTACCTCGTGAAATTAAGGCACTTAGCCCCGATATTCATCTCGATATTCATCACCGCTACCAAAAAGAATACGACCCACCCCGCGCCCTGCGAGGCAACCCATGGCTAGGATACGAGCTATACGCCCCCCAACTTCTCTACGAAACCAAACACTTCTTCGAATTTCACCAAGCCAGCTTGCGGGCGGGATTTGACGAACCTAAAAATTTGCTCAAACGCTCTTTTACCCTGCTCAATGCCGCCCGAAACAACTGGATGGATTTACAACTCAGCGCATCGGATACTTCGCCCAATGTTATTTTGCATTATTTAGAAGCACTGCACCATGCCGCAAATGCGATAGCCGAATTGACGGGACCTCCGCTCGCAGAAAGACGTTTTCTTTTGGATTTACCCGCGCGGGCAGAGGCAATCGAAAGACCCGAATTCGCGCGTGGAATTTTGGGCTTGCTTGGCGGTAGTAAGCTGGATGCTGGTCCCTTAACTGAGTGGCTTCCCGCATGGGAGAGCTATTTCAACTTTGCCACAGAAACGACCGGGGCAGATATCCGCATCCATAACGCGCGCCAAGCCTATTACAAGAGCGCAATCGTAGAGATGCTCGAGGGCGAAAATCCGCTCACGGCACTATATCCACTTTTATTAACCTGGACACTATCCGCACAATCCCTCCCAGAAAACCAGATTAGTGCTTGGGAAGACGCTCTCCTCTTGCTAGAAATTGGCGGGGAGTTCTTTGAATCCCGTTTAGAGGGGCTAGACCAATATATTGATAATATAGAAGAAATGCTCGAAAAAATGCTTTCTTCACATGGTTTAGAAATGGCTGAGATTGTCTAAACAAGCCTAAATATGGGGGCATAATTACAAGAATATTGCAGTTCGGCACCCTAACCCTGTGGATAACTGCCTAAATACTGTGGATAACTTATTCCAAATGTGGAGAACTCGCTCAGATGTTCGAGAGCTTCAAAAGCAACAGCCCCCATATACAGGGACTTTTTTCCTATCTCCCTAAAATATAGAGGGTGGGATTTTTTTTGTCTCCAAGAAGGTTGAGTGTTTTATCTAGGTGATTTTTCTAATTTAGGACAAAAGTACTCTCCTTTCAGACTTGTAAGTTCTTAGAAAGTTTTGTACAATCTGATTACATCAGTTTATTTCTAAGCTAATCATGGAGGTTTGCAATGGACATCATTAAAGTATCTGCTCGTTCTAGAACATCTGCTGTGGCGGGTGCAATTGCCGGCGTATTTCGTGAGCACGGTCGTGCCGAAGTACAGGCTATTGGTGCTGGCTCCGTTAACCAATCGGTTAAGGCTCTTATTTTGGCTACTAGTTACCTCAAAGAAAGAGATGAGATTAACATAGCCTGTGTGCCAGAGTTTGTAGATGTTGAAATTGGTGACAGTATTCGTACTGCGATTAAGTTCGTAGTAGAAGATCGCCAAACATGGGCAAATATGGAGGTTGAGGAATTAGATTCTCTGGATGTGGTCGAAGAAGAAGATAAAGAAGATGAAGAAAACTTCCCCATAGAGCACCGCCCAGAATCAGACTTGCTCGACCCTTCTGCTTTTGATTAGAGTTTATGCAAGTGATGCGATTCACGAAAAATAGTTATCCGAAACACATATTTCGTATTGCGTATTTCGTAATGCCTTTCTTTACGCAATGCGTTTTACGCAATACGAAAACGGAGAATTTGAATTCAAAAATCGCCTAAGAAGAACTATAGGTGTTCCTCTTCCCCCTTAGGAACACTGTTAGGAAAAGACAAGTAGAGTTTTTCTCTTTACTTGTCTTTTTTTATGATACTATTTCTTTATGAAAACTACGCAGAGTGAAAGTTCTCCAAGACAAAAATTGCGCTGGAGCGCAGTTCTGCTTTTGGCTGGATTTTTACTCGGCTCTTTATTGCCTTCGATGGGGGGGAGAGTGGAGGCGGCACCGCAGAA
>CAZAWS010000065.1:0-7910 GCA_964488755.1 uncultured Anaerolineaceae bacterium
TTTTGTTTGGAAAACACCTTGTCAAAAGTCAGATATGAGCATTTTTCACCAGTTTGAAAAAAGGCTTAAGTCTGAGGTCTTATGTCTGAACGCTTACTAAAACTTTAGTTTCGTTAAAAGCGGCGTAAAAGCGGTAAAAAGAACGTTTTACTGAGCTTTCAGTAATTCTCTAATAACTTCCTCTGCCTTATCCACTCTCACCACCCCATCAGCAACTAATTTCTCAGCAACTCGCTTCACTTGCTCCCCCTTCGCACCTGCCGCAATAGCGACTTGGCGCGCATGCAGGGACATGTGTCCGTGTTGAATGCCTTCGGTGGCGAGGGCACGCAGGGCGGCGAGATTTTGCGCCAATCCTACAGAGACGACAATTTCGGCAAGTTCGGATGCGGTTTTAACGCCCATCAATTTTAACGCGGCTTGGGCGGTGGGATGCACTTTTGTCGCACCGCCAACAATGCCAACCGCCATCGGCATTTCGAGTGTGCCAACTAAGTTGCCATTTTCATCTTTTCCCCACGTGGAGAGGGATGTGTAACGTCCGCTTTGTGCGGCGAAAGCATGCGCACCTGCTTCGATGGCGCGCCAATCGTTACCGGTCGCAATAACGACCGCATCCACACCATTCATTATGCCTTTGTTATGGGTGGCGGCACGATAAGGATCTGCTTCTGCGAAGGCGTAGGCTTCTATGATGCCGTCGCGAACTAATTCACCTGCATAATTGTCAAATTTTAGCGCATCGACAGGAATTACACATTTTGCCCGCGCCATTCTTCTATCTGATAAATTCGATAGAATTTTCAGATGCACGCGTCCACCGGTGATTTTTTCTAAATGTGGGGCAAGTTTTTCGCAAGCGGTATTGACCGCATTTGCGCCCATTGCATCTCTTACATCATAAATGAGATGCACAACCAAAAATGCGCCAATGGGGGAGTTTTCTATAATGCGGACTTCTAAATCTTTAGCACCACCGCCCAGCTTTTTTAGAATCGGGTCAACGTCATCGGCGATGGCGAGCAAGTTGTCTCGGTTTTTATAAATTGTTTTTTGGGCAATCTCAATATCTTCTAAATCTAAAATTTGAATTTGCCCAATCATCTCTGGGGCAGAGGTGGTGGCGGAGAAGCCTCCACCCGCACGGGCAAGTTTTGCCATGAAAGAAACACCAGCCACCACAGAAGGCTCTTCGATTACCATCGGCACGAATTTATCTATGCCGTTGATTTTGAAATTTAGCCCAATGCCGAGGGGCAGGTTATGCGTAGCAACCACGTTTTCGACCATGAGAGACGCGTCCTGCGCAGAGAGCGAGCCAAAAGTCACGCGCGAAGCGGAGTCTACATCCGCATCTGCGTTTAGGTTTTGCGCGAGCGCATCCAGACGGTCGTCCAGTGAAAGTTTATAAAATCCAGAAATACGAGAATTTGTCATAGTTTTCCTCGCCGCTGAGAATAGCGGCTAGAGCAGAGAGAATAGGCACGCTATATTCTACGTCATTTTTCTGGTAAAAACTATCAAAAAGGTTATAATTGTGTACATGAAAACTTCTTGTGAAAAATTACAGTCCCGTTTGTTGGCGTTGCACCGTGCAAATTTAGAAATGATTAAGGATATTTCGCTAGACACACTTTTGATGCGAATTGCAACTGTTGCAAAAGAACAGGCTGATGCGCAATATGCCGCACTTGGTTTATTAGATGAAGATGGGAATTTGATAGATTTTGTTGTGGTGGGATTTTCAGATAAGCAGTTGGCGCGTTTGACGAAAAAGCCGCAGGGCAAAGGGTTATTGGGTGCGTTGATGGACACAAAGGAACCCATCCGCGTTCCAAACTTGAGTGCCGACCCTCGAAGTGTAGGCTTCCCTGAGAATCACCCTGCTATGCGCTCATTTTTGGGGGTCCCAATTTTAGCGGCAAACCATCAACTGGGACAAATTTATCTCACCAATAAAATCGATGCAGAAGAATTCAGTGAGGAAGATGAACAGATTATCCAAATGCTGGCAGGATACGCCGCCGCGGCAATTCAGAACGCACGAGTTTATGGTAATTTACGTGAGCGTGATATTGCCCTCACCCAACGTAGCGAAGATTTAACCCTCCTGAACGATATCGCTTCTGCCCTTGTTCCAACACAAGGATTAGACAATATCGTACATAAAACCCTCGCCCTTGTAATGAATTATCTCAATGTAGAAGCGGGGGAAATTTTCTTACTTGATGAAGAAAGCCAAACTTTACGCTTAATTTTGCATCGTGGAGAATCAGCAGAAGCCTTTTGGACACGCAGCCGTTTTAAGGTAGGTGAGGGGTTTGTAGGTATTGTTGCTGAACAAAATAAAACCTTAACTAGTAAAGATATTTCTAAAGATATGCGTCATTTGCGCTCTGCGGTAGTAGAGGCCGGTTTTAACCAACTTGTCTGTATACCGCTCACTTCGGGTGAAAAAGTGATTGGCGTTCTCGGCATAGCGAAGCGTGGCGATGAGCCTTTTGATGAGCGTAGCGTTCAGCTTTTAACCGCAGTTGGTAATTGGGCAGGGCTGGCTATAGAAAGCTCCCGTTTGCATACAGACGCTCGCCGTTTAGCTGTGCTGGAAGAACGCGAAAGAATTGGCATGGATATGCACGATGGTGTTATTCAATCTGTTTTTGGCGTTGGGCTGGGGTTAGAAAATGTGCGCCATCTCATAGATGAAGATCAAAATGCTGCAAAAGAGGGGATTAGAGTTGCCATCGATGGGCTAAATCAAGCTATTCGCGATTTACGCACCTATATTCTCGATTTGCGCCCCCGCCAATTAGGTGATGAAAATCTGCTGATTGGTATTCGGCGTTTGATTACAGAATATCGCGTAAACACTCTTTCAGAGGCAATGCTCACAGGGAAAGAAAGTGATTTTGCTCAGCTTCCTAAATCTCAAGGGCTGATTTTTTATCATATTTGCCAAGAATCTCTCGCTAATACGGCTAAACATGCCAAAGCAAAACGCGTTAGCGTTAATTTATGGATAACGCCAGATCGCGTGCTCATGGAAATCAAAGATAACGGTAAAGGCTTTTCATTAGATAAAATGAGCATGACACTAGGACACGGACTCTCTAATATGCATACCCGCATCCGCAAAGTTGGGGGCGGGATAGAGATTGTCTCTGCACCTGAAAGTGGAACGACTATTTTAGCTTGGGTGCCACGGGAACAAAACGTAGAAATTCACACAACTTAATATCCGTAATTGGTCACATTCCCCCTTTCATAAACTGCCGCTGAGGACAGCGGCTAGAGTAAAAGGGGATGACCAATTACGGATATTCACCTTTTCACCTACCACGATAAAAAGGAAACTTTATGAATATCTTCATCTCAGGTGGTGCCGGCTATATAGGCTCAACCGCCGCCGAAAAGCTGCTCGAAGTTGGGCATCATGTCACTGTTTATGATTCCCTTGTGACCGGTTATAAGCAAGCTGTGCCAGTTGGGGCAGAATTCATTCAGGCTGATTTAGGTGATGAAAAAGCACTCAACGCCGCGCTAAATAGTCGAAAATTTGATGCAGTCATGCACTTCGCCGCCTTCATTGAAGCGGGCGAAAGCATGAAAGATCCCGGCAAATTTATTCAAAATAATTTAGTTAACTCTTCTCGGCTTATCGAAGCCACTGTTCAAGCAGGCATAAAGCGATTTGTGCTCTCCTCTACCGCGGCAGTCTATCAATCTAGCGATAAGCCCTTGAGCGAAGAATCTCCACTGGGACCCACCAACACTTACGGCTATACTAAACTCGCCGTTGAGCGGATTCTTGAATGGTATAGAAAAATTCACGGTTTGCATTATGCCGCCTTGCGTTATTTCAATGCGGCGGGTGCGCTTCCCAATCGTGGTGAGGCGCATCAACCAGAGTCACATTTGATACCGCTCGTTTTGCAAGTTGCGCTCGGTCAACGCGAGCATATTGGCATCTTTGGCACGGATTACGCCACGCCAGACGGCACCGCTATTCGAGACTACATCCATATTTCAGATTTAGTTTCTGCTCATCTTTTAGCCCTAGATGCTTTAATAGAAAAAGATAAACTCATTTTCAACATCGGTACCGGGACAGGCTACTCCGTTCGCGAAGTTATCGAAACCGCGCGTAAAGTGACGCAACACCCCATCCCCGCCGTAGAGACTCCTCGCCGCGCTGGCGATCCAGCGCGCTTGGTAGCGTCTTCTGAGAAAATCCAGAACGAACTTGGCTGGAAAGCAGAGAGTTCTGATTTAACCAACATCCTTGAAAGCGCGTGGACGTGGCATGAGGCACATCCGAATGGATGGAAGAAATAGAACCTGTTTTTCACGTATAATAAAACTATGAAAACTCAAAAACTCCCTTACCTCTGGGATTACGATCTTAGCCCGCAAGAATTCCATCAAATTTTGGTGGGGAGTTCAGCGCGAGGAAGTTTAGACCAAGACTGGGCGGCGTGTCGTTTAATAGAATATGCTTCTTACGAAGAAATTATCCAAGAAATTGGCTACCGAAAACTGGTAGATAACTGGTCTCAATGGCGAAAAAATATCCGTTCAGAGAGTCGCTTACGTGGGTTTGATTTTCTCGTAGAATGGCTTCCCAAAAAACACCCTGAGAGATTAAATGGATAATTTGAGCTTTTACGAAGAGAAACTATATCCCCTGCAAGATAAAGTTTTTAAAGTTTTTCGTCAAGTTGAAACAGAATTTTATCTCACTGGCGGCACTGCCGCATCACGCGGCTATTTAAATCATCGCTATTCCGATGATTTAGATTTTTTCGTTAATGACGACGAGCGTTTTGGGCTGTGGGTGTCAAGAATTATTCAAGTGTTAAATAACTCTTGGCAATGTATAGTATTAATGAATGAAAAACGCTTTGCACGTCTTCATATAGTTGAAGATGATGTTTTGTTGAAAATAGAAATGATTAATGATGTTCCTGCGCATGTTGGGGAAATCATCAACCATCCCATTCTTGGCAGATTAGACAGCGCAGAAAATATCTTCGCAAATAAAATCTCAGCCCTAATTGGAAGAGATGAACCCAAAGACCTTGTTGATATTTGGGCATTTTCTTCGCTTAAAAAACTTTCTCTTCAAGACGCTATCACAAATGCACAAAGTAAAGCCGCTGGTATTTTTCCTGCTGACTTAGCAAGAATTCTTTGCTCCGCAAATGAGAGTGATTGGGAAAATGTTCGCTGGATAAACAAACCATCAGCTAAGAAATTTATTGATCAACTTAATGAATTGGGGGAAGGCTTAGTTTTGCTTTAGCTCTTTATGAATAATTTCCTCACCTTCTTCATCGTCCTCATCGGATGGATATTCTCCCTTACGCTACATGAGTTTTCTCATGCCTATATTGCCTATCTCGGCGGAGATACGAGCGTGAAAGAAAAGGGATATTTGAGTTTTAATCCGCTCAAATATACGCACCCCGTTTACTCCATTCTTATGCCCCTGCTCTTTCTTTTCATGGGCGGGATTGGTCTCCCCGGTGGCGCGGTCTATATAGAAACTTGGCGATTGCGCTCCCCTCAATGGAAAAGCGCAGTTTCCTTAGCAGGTCCTTTTTCTAATTTATTTCTCATTATCGTCCTATCTGCTTTTCTCTACTTTGTCCCCACAAAACACTCAGGCATTTATCCCGGGCTTGCTTTTCTTGCCCTCCTACAAATTTATGCGCTGGTGCTCAACCTCATCCCCCTCCCGCCCTTTGATGGATTTGGGGCAATAGAACCATATATCAGCCAAAATATCTTAGAAATGCTTGAGCCTATTCGCGGTGCCATGATTTGGATTATTATCGCCTTGCTGTGGTATGTCCCCGTAGCGAGCGATGCCTTTGGTACGCTTATCTTTAGACTGGCAATGTTTTTTCAAATCCCACTTGAATTAGTTGCAATCGGGCACCAACAATTCTTTTTCTGGAGATAGACGGTACGCGCGCGAATTTATGCTGGGTGCTGACCTCAAACATCTTCTCGGCGTAAACGGGAAAATGTCCACGCCAGCAAAACGCCCATTTAGGGCATTCAAGCTCAAATCCACGCGCGAGCCGATGCACTTCATCCAATAGGCAGTAAGAGCCTGTTTACAGATTCTTACTGCACCAACAGATAAACTCATAATGCCCCCTACCTTCTACGTTGACAAAATCCCCATCTACGGTGATGCGATTCTCGCGCCGATGATGGGGTTTTCAGATTTACCCTACCGCTCACTCTGCCGAGAACTCGGCTCTGCCATTAGCTATACAGAATTTGCGCGCGCCGAGGGGCTAATCTATAATATGAAGCGCGTTTCTGAAAAACTAGAATATGTTGAAGAAGAACGCCCCGTCGCCTTTCAGATTTATACGTATGACGTTGATTATATGGTGAGTGCCGCGCTTAAAATTCAGCCTTTGCGCCCTGATTTTATTGATATTAATATGGGCTGCCCGACCAAAACCATCGCCAACAGTGGTGCAGGTGCGGGCATGATGCGCACACCAATCAAAGTAGCGCGGCTCTTCAAACGTTTGGTCAAAGAGCTAGATGTCCCCGTTACAGCAAAAATCCGCATGGGCTGGGACGATTGCGTCAACTACAAACTCATTTCTAAAATCATTGAAGAAGCCGGAGCATCATTAATTGCCATTCACGGCAGAACGCGTGAGGGCGGGCGCGAGCGTGATGCCAATTGGGATTCGATTGCCGATGTGAAGCAACTTGTCAATATCCCCGTCATTGGCAATGGTGATGTGAAAACTGTGGCAGATATTGCCAAAATGAAAAATCACACCGGCTGTGATGGTGTGATGATCGGCAGAGCGGCAATTGGCAATCCGTGGATTTTTTCAGGAAAAGACAGAGACGAAGTGACCTTTGAAGAAGTTAGCGCATTTATGGAAAAGCATTTAGATGCAAATATCGCATTTTATGGGGAGCAATTGGGCGTTAATCTTTTCCGCAAGCATGTGGTGCAATATATTTCTCCCTACCCAACCAAAAGACGTTTCCGCCGCGAGTTGCTAACGCGAGAAACTAAAGAAGATTTTTTTGAAATTTTGGGTCAAATTTATGAGTGGGGGCTGGTTTAGGCGGGAGCGATGTTTTGAGGGGGGAGTGTGATCAATTACCAAACTGGTATTGAAGCTTTAAACAATACTGCCCCTCAAAATAAAGAGGAGCAGCATGATTTTTAATGAAGAAAAAAATAGTGGACACTTTAGTTGAGAAAGTGACGATTGATAAATATCGCACACTTCATGTTCATATTCGCCTTAATCTTCTTAGAATCTTAGAAGATGACGCAAATAGAAGCGGTCCTATTGAGTCTGCGGTAGCAACCGAGAAGGGCGGAATTTATACCCGTATACCAACATCCCCCGCTCATCGCCATCTTCGCGCAATTTGCGCGTTACCATCTCGACAGGCATCCCTATAGAAACGCGATCTTCGTCAACATCGGTTAGCTGTGCGGTCACTAAGGGACCTTCTTCTAGCTGCACTAAAGCAACGGTATAAGGGATTGTATGCTCAAATCCACTTGGTGCATTATAAATTGTGGTGTAGGAATAAACCTCACCTTCACCGCTAAATGCAAATTCATCTTTTGCTTCTTTGCCACATTCAGGACAAATATCGCGCGGCGGGAAAATTTTCGCATCGCAATGAGGACAAACTTCACCAATCAAACTATATCGTTGCTTCTTCAAACGCCAATGACGCGGGATTTCCATAATCAAACTCCTTATTTGAGTAATACGGCACAAATATAAACAAAAGAAGCTATCAGGAACTATCAATTTTGAGTTTTATAATTATTGCAAAGAGCCAATATCCAGGGCAAACGCACTAAAATACCTGTTTTTGCGGGGCTAAAGCCACCTTCTCAA
>CAZAWS010000066.1:0-7896 GCA_964488755.1 uncultured Anaerolineaceae bacterium
CATACGTTTTCGTCATCTTCGCACAAAAAAACAAAAAAAGTTTTTAAAATCCGCGAAAATCTATCTAATCCGTAAAATCCGCGTTCTATTTTGAGCCCTCTGAACGCTTACAAATACAAAACTCACCTATTCTTCCCTTTTCCACTTAATCCAATGCCATATAATGGGGATAATGATAATTAGTGTGATGATTATTGCCCAAGCCATAATTGCATCTGTGGAGCCGACTTCGGAGGCAAGCTCAGCTTTGGTTAGCGTTGGAGTGGAAGTGGCTGTTTGAGATACTGTTGTGCCAGAACCAAAGGCTACGCTCATGAATGCCAATGAGATGCCAACAAGGGCGAATAAAATTATGCGGGTGGGGGAGGAGAGTTTCTTCATAATTGGGTAGTTTAGAGTATAACTTAAAAAGAAAGGACACGAAAACTCGTGTCCTTGGCTAGCGGAGAGGGCGGGATTCGAACCCGCGAACCGGTGAAGGTTACACACATTCCAAGCGTGCGCGATAAGCCAGACTACGCGACCTCTCCAATTTCACTTTCAGCGGCGAGATTATACCACAAGGCGTTAGATATTCTAGCCCCTTTTTTTTATGGACAATACACTTCCTTTCAGGTATGATTATGTCGTTCTGTTCACAGGATAAATTTTTGTTAAAGAGTATTTTGTTGTATGACTTCTATCATTACGAAAAATACAGTCTAATTTGATTTATGCTCGAATAAGGACTTAGGAAGAAATAATTTATACATTTA
Source organism: uncultured Anaerolineaceae bacterium (assembly GCA_964488755.1). Lineage (GTDB taxonomy): Bacteria > Chloroflexota > Anaerolineae > Anaerolineales > Villigracilaceae > Desulfolinea. The sequence continues at coordinate 756 of CAZAWS010000066.1, forward strand.
AGTTGCTAAATCTGAGTAAGATATGCTTCAAGTGTATAAGATATATAATTTCCATCCCTGAGTGGTTTTTATTCGGGCTGTTGTGTGTTATATCAATTATCACGAATTTCGATGAACGTGGAGGATAAATGTCAGATCTGATTAAGCAAATCACGGGCGATCTTCAAGAAAGAATAGACGCCTTCGAGCCAGAAGTCGGCATTAGTGATGTCGGGACGGTCACCGAATCTGGTGATGGTATTGCGCGTGTCGAAGGCTTGATGAATGTGCAGGCGCAGGAATTGGTTCAATTCCAAAATGGCGTTATGGGCATTGCTTTCAACCTTGAAGAGGATAATGTTGGTGTCATCATCATGGGCGCATACGACGAGATTGCGGAAGGAATGGAAGTCCGCTCTACGGGGCGAATTGCTTCTGTTCCCGTTGGCGATGGTCTTGTTGGGCGTGTTGTTAATGCTCTCGGTGAACCGATTGATGGGAAAGGTCCTATCCAATTTAATAGTTATCGCCCAATTGAACGCATTGCTCCCGGCGTTATTGAAAGACAAGACGTAGACCGACCTGTTCAAACGGGCATTAAAGCAATTGACGCGATGATTCCCGTTGGGCGTGGTCAGCGTGAGTTGATTATTGGCGACCGCCAAACGGGCAAAACTGCTGTTGCGATTGACACCATCATCAACCAAAAAGGCAAAGACCTTATTTGTATCTATGTTGCGATTGGTCAGAAAAAAGCCGCCGTTGCTCGTACTGTTGCGATGCTGGAAGAACAAGGCGCAATGGAGCATACCATTGTCGTTTTGGCTGCGGCAGATGAATCTGCGGCGTTGCAATATATTGCTCCTTACGCCGGTTGTGCGATGGGCGAAGAATTCTTGGAAACGGGTCGAGATGCTTTGGTCGTTTATGATGACCTTTCCAAGCATGCTTGGGCATACCGCGAAGTTTCGCTACTCCTTCGCCGTCCTCCGGGACGTGAAGCATATCCTGGCGATCTTTTCTATCTCCACTCTCGCTTATTAGAGCGTGCCGCTCAGGTAGATGTGAAATACGTCATCGTTAAGGATGATTTTGAAGGCGAAGAAGCTACAGCAGAAGACGCTGTAAACGGCGAAGTTTATGCGGGTCCGCTTGCAGATACAGATTCTGCAGAAGCTGCCGCAGATATGAGCGATGTCAAAATCGTTCGCGTTGAAGGGACGGGCGGGTCATTAACCGCTCTTCCGATTATTGAAACTTTGCTCGGTGATGTTTCGGCTTATGTTCCTACGAATGTTATTTCAATTACAGATGGTCAGATTTACCTCGAAGGTGATCTTTTCAATGCGGGTATTCGCCCCGCTGTGAATGTTGGTATCTCGGTCTCCCGCGTAGGTGGTGCCGCCCAAACAAAAGCGATGAAGCAAGTTGCCGGTCGTCTCCGTTTGGATATGGCTGCTTATCGTGAATTGGCCGCTTTTGCTCAATTCGGCTCTGATTTGGATGCTGCAACACAGGCTCAACTTCAACGTGGTCAGCGTATGCAAGAAATTTTAAAGCAACCGCAATATGCGCCTGTATCTCTTGCCGATCAGGTTATTGTTATGTTTGCGGGTACGCAAGATTTTGCTACTGATGTAAATTTGGAAGATATGCGTAAATGGGAAGTGGATTTGCTCCATTATATGGAGACTTCGCATCCTGAAATTGCTAAGGCAATTACTAATGAGAAACGTATTACAGATGATACAGAAGCGAAATTGCGTCAGGCTTTGGAAACTTTCAAGAATACTTGGCAATAAATGGTAGAACTGCATTGCATCTAAGAAGATGCGTTGCGGTTCGGATTTAGTCAACTTAGGTGCAAGGCATTCAAAAGAAGATGCGATGCACCTTTACGAAAAAGATGTTTACGCCGCAGAAACGCTAATTAAGGGCAAGCAAGCCTAAATCACGAGCGGAGCGGTTCTTCATCCGAGAAAAAAACTAGCTAAGGTAAAACTATGGCTTCAGCACGAGATATGAGACTCCGAATCCGGAGTATTAAAAATATCGCTCAAGTTACCCGCGCTTTGGAGGCTGTGAGTGCCAGCAAGGTGAATAAGGCGGTGGCGCAAGTTGAGGGGACGCGACCTTATGCAAATAAAGCTTGGCAGGTTCTTCAACATGTCGCCATGCAGCCGGGACGTGAGACTTTGCACCCACTTTTGACTGACCGAACGGAAGTTAAAAAGACTTTGGTGATTTTGCTCAGTAGCGATCGCGGTTTGGCGGGTGCGTATAATACGAATGTTATCCGCTTTAGTATGCAGAATTTTGGCAAAAAACACGATGTCGTTGACTATATTACCGTCGGGAAAAAAGGACGTGATTTGATTATGCGCCGCGGTGGTAATGTGATGGCAGAGTTTAGCGATTTGCCCGCCGCTCCATCTTTTGCAGATGTTTCTGCGATTGGGCATCTTGCGGTAGAAGAATTTTTGAAGGGCGAAGTGGACGAGGTTTATTTGGTCTATACAAATTATGTCAGTATGGCGAAACAAGCCCCCGTGGTGAAGAAACTTTTGCCCCTTGAAGTGGATGATGGTGACGATTTGGCGCAGAAATATGGCACAACGCAGAAAGCTGCTGCCGCTTATATTTATGAACCTTCACCGGAAGAGATTTTGGATGAAATTATCCCGAAATTCACGGCGTTGCAGGTTTATCAGGCGATTTTGGAATCACTTGCCAGCGAACACGCGGCACGAATGGTTGCCATGCGTAACGCAACAGATAATGCACACGAATTAGTGGGTGCGTTACAACTTGAATATAACAAGGTTCGTCAGCAAACGATTACGGGAGATATTCTCGATATTGCTGGCGGCGCAGAAGCATTGGCTCAAGCATCTTAACCCCCACCTAGCCTCCCCCAAAATGGGGGAGGGACTGGTTCTCCCCCCATTTTGGGGGGAGTTAGAGGGGGGCTTCGCACAGTTACACGAAGATGCACGAAGGTTTTTGAACACGGAGTGTACAGAGAAAACGGAGAAAAACTTTTTGTTTTTTCTCCGTGCAATCCGTAAAATCCGTGTTCAAAAAAGATAACTCAAAAATAACCAAGAAATAATTGGAGAGAATTATGGCGAACTTTAAAGGCAAAGTAGTACAGGTTCAAGGATCAGTTGTCGATGTCGCTTATGCAGTAGGCGAACTCCCTGGACTTTTTGAATCGATTGAAATTGAACGTGAAGGTAAACCCCCGTTAGTTTTAGAAGTTCAAAAACATTTGGGCGATCACTGGGTGCGTACCGTTGCAATGGATACCACCGATGGTCTCCGCCGTGGCGTAGAAGCTGTGTCCACAGGCTCACCGATTAAAGTGCCCGTTGGTATGGCAACTTTGGGACGCATTTTCAACGTCTTAGGTCAACCCATTGACGGGATTGAAGGCATTGAAGCAGAAGATTATTATCCCATTCACCGCAAAGCCCCCTCTTTTGCTGAACAAGCCACCAGCGTAGAAGTTTTTGAAACAGGCATCAAGGTTATTGACTTAATCGCCCCTTTCACCAAAGGTGGTAAAACAGGCATCTTTGGCGGCGCAGGCGTTGGTAAAACCGTTATCATCACCGAGCTAATTTCCTCTATTGCTCGTGTTCACAAAGGCAACTCCGTTTTTGCTGGCGTTGGCGAACGCACCCGTGAAGGGACATCCCTTTTCCGTGAAATGCGTGAATCCGGCGTTATGAAAGATACCGTGATGGTCTTCGGGCAAATGAACGAGCCTTCTGGCGTTCGTCTTCGTGTCGCTCTCTCCGCTCTCGCAATGGCAGAATACTTCCGTGACGAAGGCAAAGACGTACTTCTCTTCATTGACAACATCTTCCGCCTGACTCTTTCTGGCGCAGAAGTTTCCGCACTTCTCGGACGTATGCCCTCTGCAGTCGGCTACCAGCCCACCCTCGCCTCAGAAATGGGTGAAATGCAAGAGCGCATTACCTCCACCCGCACAGGCTCAATCACCTCCATGCAAGCCGTCTACGTTCCCGCAGACGATTACTCCGATCCTGCCCCTGTTGCGACCTTTACCCATCTCGATGCCACCATTGCACTCGAACGTGCCATCGCAGAAAAAGGTATCTATCCTGCTGTAGACCCGCTCACCTCCACCAGCCGAATTCTCGATCCTCATATTGTTGGAGACGAGCATTATCGCACCGCCCGTGAAGTTCAGCAAGTTCTCCAACGCTACAAAGATTTGCAAGATATTATCGCCATTCTTGGTGTAGACGAACTCAGCGAAGACGACAAACTTCTCGTTGCTCGCGCTCGTAAAATTGAGCGTTTCTTCTCGCAACCCTTCGTTACAGCCGAGCAATTCACCGGCGTTAAGGGCGTTTACGTCTCCCTCAAAGATACCGTCCGCTCCTTCCGTGAAATTCTCGATGGCAAACACGATGCCCTCCCCGAACAAGCTTTCCTCATGGCAGGCACGATCGAAGAAGTAGTTGAAAAAGCCAAGAAAATGGCAGAAATAGTCTAAGAGATTTTTCTCTGGGATAAAGTACCGGAACGCGCGTGAACTTGGGCTTGCTCCCGTTTAAACAACATTTGTTTGGCGTGAACTTTTCTACTCCAATCACGTTCCCTCGTAGTAAGGGCTTTAGCCCTTAACCGCTAAAGCGGTTACTACGAAGGAAAATCACGTTTCACACAAAGGAACTCAAAATGCCAATTCGCTGTGAAATAGTCTCACAAGATAAAAAACTATACGAAGGCGACGTAGACATCGTTGTCCTCCCCGGAAAAAGTGGGGTTATGGGCATCCTCCCCAGTCACGCTCCTCTGCTGACTACGCTAAATTTTGGCGTCGTGCAAGTACGCGTTGGTGACGAAGAAAAAAACTTCGCCGTTGCTGGTGGCGTCGCAGAAGTGCAGCCTGATTTAGTCACTGTATTAGCAGATCGCGCCGAAAATATCGAAGAAATTGATATAGCCCGCGCAGAAGCCGCTCAAAAACGCGCTCAAGAATATATGGAACTAGGACCTCCCCCAGACACCGATCGTTATTTGGCGATGTCTGCCGCCTTACGCCGTTCCAATTTGCGCTTAGACGCAGTAAAACGCTATCGCAGAGGCAAGCCCAAAACCCAAGCACATATATCAGAAGAATAATTTTTTTGAACATGGAGTAAACGGAGAAAAAACTTTTGTTTTTTCTCCGTAACTTTTATACCATTCTCCGTGAAATCCGTGTAACTTCGTGTTCAAATGCAGTTAAGATAGGTAGTTGAAAAATGGCTCTTTTCTCCAAAGATTTAGGCATCGACCTCGGGACAATGAATACTCGCCTCGCAGACAGCACACAAGTGTTACTCAACGAGCCGACTATTGTTGCTATCGAAGTAGATGACGAAAGAATGGCAGAGAAAATGGTTGCGGTAGGACAAGAAGCCCTTAATATGTACGGGCGTGTTCCCGATAATATTGAAGTTGCTCGTCCGCTTAAAAACGGGGTTATAGCAGATTACGTTATCACCGAAGCTTTACTCTCCTATCTCCTTCAACAAGTTAGCGGCTCGATGCGAATTTTTCGCCCGCGCGTGATGCTCTCTGTCCCTTATGAAGTGACGAGCGTAGAACGGCGCGCTGTCTACGAAGCGGCACGCGAAGCTGGTAGCCGTGAAGCTTTCCTAATTCAACAAACTTTAGCGGCAGCTTTGGGCATTGATCTTCCGATTAATGCTCCATCTGGAAATATGGTCATCTCCCTTGGCGGCGGTGCAACAGAAGCTTCCGTCATAGCGATGTATGGCATTGTTTCTGCTGAAACACTTCGTGCTGGTGGTTTAGACTTCGATGAGGCAATCTCTATTTATGTGCGCCGAAAATATGGGGTTACGATTGGTCAGCAAACGGCAGAGAAACTAAAGATACAAATCGGTGCGGCTGTTCCTCAGGACCAAGAGCAGAGCATGGAAGTGCAGGGGCAGGACCAAGTGACTGGTTTACCCCGCCCTGTTACGATTACAACTGGAGAAATTGTTGAAGCTCTTCAAGAACCACTTAAAAATGTTGTAGAAACGGGGCGCAGGGTTTTAGAAAAAACGCCGCCAGAATTAGTCTCTGATATTATTGATCGTGGGGTGGCTTTGTGTGGCGGCGGTGCGCTTTTGCGTGGTATTGATAAATTGCTCACGAAAGAGCTTGGAATTCCTGCTTATTTGGTGGATAATCCCCTAACTTGTGTGGTTGAAGGTACCGTGCGTGGGCTAGAGTTACATTCTGTATTAGAGCGCAATTTGCCGAAAGTTTAACTGTTTTATGCCAAGAAAATGTTGGGGGAATGGCACGCAAGCCTAAATCACGCGTGATGCGGTTCTTTATCCGCATTATCCTTTGGAATCAAAAAATCCCGTCTTGTGACGGGATTTTTTATGTTTCACTTGTTTTTTTACAAATAATAGGTCATCCACTGTAAATGTGCAGCAGGATCGATATACTGCACTCGCACATCTTCGGGGACGTTGATGATAATGGTTGCATAATTGAGGATGGATTTTACGCCTGCTTTTACTAATTTATCGGCTACTTCTTGCGCATTATCAGCGGGGACGGCGATGATGGCTATTTTGATTTCTTCTTTGCTGATTGTGGGGATCATCTCAGATATATCTTGCACAGTTAGGTTACGAACAGTAGAGCCGATGATTTCAGGGTTGTTATCAAAGGCTAATGTGGAGTGAAAACCACGCTCTAGAAACCCTTCGTAATGTGCTAAGCCGCGTCCTATATCACCCATGCCCACGATTGCCACATCCCAAATCCGGTCAACTTTGAGAATTTCTTTTAGCTTTTCGATTAAAAAATTGATATTATAGCCGGTGCCTTGTTTGCCAAATTCGCCAAATTGAGAAATATCTTTACGAATTTGTGCGGCTGAAATACCTACCCAATCGCCTAAGGCTTTGGATGAGGTGACGATTGCCCCCTCTGCTTCCATGCGGGTTAAAGCGCGAAGGTATAGGGGAAGTCTGCCAATAATAATATCGGGGATTTTTTTTGTCGTCATGGGGACCTCGTTAAAGTAATATGGAGCTTTTCGGTGGATTAAATCTACCATAAAACTCCATATTTGTACAAGAATTCACGATACGAGCATGTTGCGAAGTGTTAT
>CAZAWS010000067.1:0-7830 GCA_964488755.1 uncultured Anaerolineaceae bacterium
AAATATAGCAAAAGCATTAAAAATTCGCGTCATTCGCGTATAGCGTAGCGACATTTGCGTTGAAAGATTAAGGCATAATTTCAATATGGCTGAACGCTTACGAAGATTTTTATTGGAACCTTGCGAGAGTTTATTCTTTCGCAAGGTTTTTTCGTAGTTGTTCAAAATTAGGGTGATAGAACTGCACTGCATCTCTAAAGATGCGTTGCAGTTCGAGAGCTGGTTGGGTTGGCGGTGCAACGCATCCAAAAGCAGATGCAATGTCCCCCCAACATTTGTTGAGGGGCAGTGCTCAAGTTCAATGCACGCGCGTCGCGAGGTTTTCTCCATCCCAAAGTTGCGCTAAGAAAACATCCAGCTTACAGATGTAGAGCCAGCGTAGGCAAAAGCAGTTGCCTTAATGAATTGCCCCATCCAGCAGGCGATAAGAAATTTTTTTACAGGGATACGCGCCGCACCTGCGGCAATCCCGGCGAGGTCAAAAAACGGATTGGGGATAGCCGCTAAGATAAATATCGCGAAGGTGCCGTGTTTATCTATCCACGGTGTGATGCGGTCGTAAATATCCATGCGTTCAATGACGGCTTGTCCGCTAAATCCTGCCATATATCCTGATAATTCGCCGATTGCCGCGCCTGTGCTTGCCGCGAGTGCAACGCCAAGTGGATGAAAGACACCGCCCATTGTGAACACAAAGGCAAGGCTGGGGGCAGGGAGGAAAACGGTTGCGTAGGCAAGTAGAGAGATGAAAAAAATCCCAGGATAACCGTAAACGGCAAATTGCTCTACTTGGTCACGAATGGAATATATAAAGACGCTTATCCCTATGACGGCAAGTAAACTTAAGCCGCGCAAAATGGATAAGCGTCTTTTATCTGTCATCAATTTAGACTTCGGAAATGGTGATGGTGTTGATTTTTGTGCCGTTTTTGAGTGCCATGAGAACGTCTAAGCCCTCGGTGACTTCTCCGAAAACGCTGTGCTTATTATTTAGGTGTGGGGTGGGGACGTGGGTAATGAAGAATTGCGATCCGTTTGTGCCGGGACCTGCGTTTGCCATAGAGAGAATGCCAGGTTTGTCATGCTTTAGTTCGGGGTGGAATTCGTCAGCGAATCTGTAGCCGGGACCGCCGCGCCCTGAGCCTGTGGGGTCGCCGCCCTGTGCCATAAAGTCGTTGATGACGCGGTGGAAGGTGATATTGTCGTAGAAGCCTTCACGGGCTAAAAAGACGAAGTTGTTGACAGTTTTAGGGGTTTTGTTGGCAAAAAGAGCCAGGACAATATCGCCTTCACCAGTTGAGATGGTGGCGGTGTAGTTTTTTGCGAGGTCAATTTGCATTTCGGGGGCAGAAGCCCATTGTTGTGGGGACATATTTTTTCCTTTTTTTTACGCGGCTCTCGCAGCAACGCGGAGAAAGCCTTTTTATAAAAGTGTTTCGATGCGCGCGACGACCATATCTAATGCGGCGGTGTTGTGACCGCCTTCGGGGATAATCACGTCTGCGTATCGTTTGGATGGCTCAACGAATTCTAGGTGCATGGGGCGCACGGTTGAGAGATATTGCTGAACAACATTATCGGTGGTTCGTCCGCGCTCGGCAATATCTCGTTCTAAGCGGCGGATAAAGCGGATATCGTCATCGGTGTCTACAAAAATCTTTAGGTCAAAAAGCTCTCGCAGAGTGGGTTCTGCGAATATCAAAATGCCCTCCACAAGTATCACTCTATGCGGGAGAACGCTAAAGCTTTTTTGGGTTCGGCTATGTGTGGCAAAGTCATAGATGGGAACTTCAACTTCTGTGCCGTTTTTCAACTGGGTAATATGTTGTATCAGCAAATTCGTTTCTAAGGAGTTGGGGTGGTCAAAATTGACCGCAGCTTTTTGCACAGGGGGCAACCCGCTTAAATCTTTATAATAGGCATCGTGTTGCAAAAATGCAATTCGTGCCGCGCCAACACGATTGAGAATTTCTTGTGCTACAGTGGTCTTGCCAGAACCAGAACCGCCAGCGATACCAATAACGAGAGGGGAGTGTATAGAAACCATGTGCCTATTATACCCGCTTGTGCGAATCAAAAAAAGTGCGTTCAGAATTTCCGAATGCACTTTTTGAGTTAAGGGAAAGTTTTGTTTAGAGACCCGCCAAGTAAGCCAAGCCAACGGTGCCAGGACCAACGTGCGTGCCAATCACAGGGCTAACTTCAGAGCGGATTATTTCGGTAATATCTAGCTCTTTTTTTGCAAGCTCTAAAAGAGCATTTGCTTCTTCGGCTGCGTTTGCGTTAAGGGTCGCCAGATGGATGGGGGTGCGATCGCCAATTTCTTCTTTGATGATTTCAAGCACGCGCAAGTGAGCTTTCTTTTTGGTGCGTACACTTTCCATAGAAGCAACAAGCCCTTCTTGCACAGAAAGAATGGGTTTCACCTTCATCATTGTTCCCATAAAGCGTTTCGCTCCACCAATTCGTCCCCCACGATGTAAAAATTCGAGTGTGTCTACTGCAAAATATAATCCAGAGTTGTCGCGTGCTTTTTCGGCAATCGCAAGGCAATCGTCAATGGATGCGCCGTCCTGTGCTGCACGGGCAGCGGCTAAGGCTTGGAATCCCAAGGGCATTGAAGTTTGCCTCGAATCGAAAACATGAATACGGTCTTGCCCCGATTTCATTGCGGCACGTCCCTGCATGGCAGAGTTGATTGTGCCAGAGAGCTTCTCTGAGATGAAAATGCCCAGAATATCGTAATCTTCTGCTACTAATCGCTCAAAAGTATCTTGCATATATGGGATGGTCACTTGCGATGTAGATGGCATTATTTTTGCTGTTTTGAGGCGAGTGTAAAATTCTTTGGGGCTAATATCAACGCCGTCTTTGAATGTTTCTTCACCCCAAATAACCTCGAGGGGTAAAACCGTTATATTGTGTTTTTTTACTAAATCATCAGGAATATATCCCGTGCTATCGGTAACTATGGCAACTTTCTTAGACATGAATCCTCCAAATTGGATTAATAATAATCTCTATATGGGGTGTTAAACCCACTAGGCTTTAAAAAGTTTCGTAAATGGGGGATAAAGTTCTCGCGACGCGCGTGAATTTAACTTGCGTGCCGCAAATAAGCAGACGTTTAGCGTGGACATTTGACCGCTCACGCCGCGAATCTGTTTGGGAATCAGCACCCCAGCCCAAATCGCGCTCGCCGCGGTTTTCATCCAATTTGCGTATGCTTGGTATCTTTGCTATAATCCTAAACGTTCTGTGTCGCAATAATCACATCGTTAAGGAATATTCTATTGGCTTTTTTTAATCCCATCAACTGGCTGCTTGGCCTCTTCTCCATGGACATCAGTATTGACTTAGGTACAGCAAATACCTTAGTTAATGTGCGTGGAAAAGGAATTGTTATCAATGAACCCTCTTGGGTGACGATAGATAAACGCTCTCGTCGCCCTCTTGCCATTGGTAGGGCGGCGAAAGAAATGGTTGGGCGCACACCTAAAAATGTGATTGCGGTGCGCCCCCTTCATGATGGAGTTATTTCTGAATTTGATATTACGCAAATTATGTTAGAGTATTTCATCGGGCGTGTTCACGAGCAAAGTGTGGTTCCGCTCCCGAAGCCAAGAGTGGTTATAGGTATTCCAGCAGGCGTGACCGAAGTTGAAAAGCGTGCAGTTTACGATGCGGCAATGGCGGCAGGGGCGCGCCAAGCCTTTCTTATCGAAGAGCCTATTGCGGCGGCGTTGGGTGCTGGGCTTCCTGTTGGCGAGACGCGCGGCAGCATGGTCGTAGATATTGGCGGCGGCACAACTGAGGTTGCTGTTATGTCTATGAACGGCGTCGTTGCTTCTCGTTCTTTGCGTGTAGCAGGCGATGAGATGGATCAGGATATTATTCAATATCTACGCAATAAATATAATTTGCTTATTGGTCAGGGGGCAGCAGAAAAGGTGAAAATGAATATCGGCTCTGCTTTTCCGCTGGAGAAAGAAAAGACGATGGAAGTTCGGGGGCGCAATTTGGTAACGGGTTTACCTGAAACTGTAGAAGTTTCTTCTGTTGAAATTCGCGAAGCTTTGGCAAATTCGGTACAGGTTATTGTAGACACGGTACGAGATACGCTTGACGAAGTTCCACCTGCTATTGTTGGCGATCTTATGGATTTGGGCGTTTGTCTCGCTGGTGGAGGTGGGCTTTTAAATGGCTTGGATAATCGGCTTACAGAGGATATCCGCCTCCGTACTTGGGTTGCAGAAGACCCGCTGACTTGTGTTGCGCGAGGTGCCGGCATGATTTATGATGATTTTGAGAATCTCATGCCTTATCTAGTTGGTTTGGAACGCCGCCAGTCTTGAACTTGTCCTTAGCTCTTAAGGGGATTCCCATCTCATGAAATCTTCATTTTCCCGTTCTTTGCAAACAACTATTATCTTTTTAGTGGTGGGGGGCATTTTGGCGTTGGCATTGGGCGGTTATTTTAGTCCCACTTCTGACGTTTTAGGCACTTCACTTATTTCGGCACAAACTTGGGTTTCCAATCGTTTTCTGACCATTCGGGATTTTTTCAATGCGCCAAGTGATATCGTTTCTCTTCAGCAGCGTAACGGTCAATTAGAAGCCGAAGTATCGGGTTTGCAAACGCAAGTTATCCAGCTTCAACAGCAACTTACAGATACCCAAGTCCTTGCGGCATTGGTAGATTTTTCGCAAACGAATCCGGAAAGCATCTATAAAGCCGCATCGGTGATTGGGCGTGACCCAAGCCCCTTTTTGCACTATATTATTATCAACAGCGGCTCTAGCGATGGCCTGCGGCGCGGGATGCCCGTTGTTACTAATCAGGGGTTGATTGGTCGTATAGATGCTGTTGTAGCGAATGCGGCGCGCGTTCAACTAATTACCGACCCTGCTTCTGCGGTTAATGTTCGTCTGCAAAACGCAGATACAGATGCAGTTTTGGTTGGCTCAACAACAGGCGATCTCAACCTTGAAATGATTTCTCAAGATGTTGATGTTCAAGAAGGAGACGTTGTGCTAACATCGGGCTTAGGCGGCAACTATCCGCCAGACCTTCTTGTGGGACAGTTATTTAACCTTCGCACAAGAGACTATGAACTTTTCCAGCAGGCTTCTGTGCAATCGGCGGTAGATTTTTCACGCCTTGAAATTGTTTTGGTGATTATGAACTTCAATCCGATTGACATTGCCCCCCTAACCCCCGAAGAGATTCCCTAGCTCGTGAAAGAATTAATTGCAATTCCTCTGCTTGCGCTGATTCTTATTTTACAAACAGCAATTATTAGCAATACCCCCTTATTAGGTGGCTATGCTGATTTGATGCTTGTCGCCCTCTCAGCTTGGGCATTGCAAGATGATGTTGAAACATCTTGGCATTGGGCAATCTTTGGCGGGATTCTTGTGGGGTGGGTTTCCGCACTTCCTTGGTATATCCCGCTAATTGGATACTTATTCACGGTTGTCTTGGCGCGCTTCATGGTAAAACGTATTTGGCAAGCCCCCATATTAGCAATTTTTGTGCTCGTTTTTTTAGGCACACTGACTACGCATTTTCTATCAATCGCCGTTTTGCGCCTATCGGGCAGCCCTTTGTCTATTGCAGATGCGCTAAGCACAGTCACTTTGCCCAGCCTTTTCATAAATTTATTTTTGGCTCTCCCAGCCTACCCCATCTTTCGTGACCTTGCCGTCTGGGTCTACGATATTGAGGACGTGCAATGAGTTCAAATACCCCCGATGATTTTCGTACAGAGGCTTGGCGCGTTTGGATATTCTACCTCGCCGTAGTGTTGGTTTTTGCTCTCTTAGGTTTTCGCCTTATGAACTTGCAAATTTTTGAGGGAAAAAACTGGCTCATAAGTGCCGAAGATAACTACACGCGTGAAATCAGCATCCCTACCTCGCGAGGCATTATTTACGATCGCAACGGCATCATACTCGCACGCAATGTCGCCTCCTATAATGTTGTTATCACCCCGGCTTACCTTCCTGACGACCTTGCAGATATCCAGCATATTTACCGAGAACTTTCAGAAATTATTGGTGTTCCCGTCAACCAAGGCACCGTAGAAGAGGCAAAACTTTTCGCCTCGTGTGTGCCTGGTCCGGGGATTGCTCAATTAGTGGAATTAGGGGACTCGCTCGCACCCTATAGAGCTGTACCCGTCAGTTGTGATGTAGACGAGGTGACAGCACGCATCGTGCGCGAACGTGCAGTAAACTGGCGTGGCGTTTCCTTAGCAATTGACCCGATCCGAGACTATCCTACGGGTTCCCTAACCGCTAACGTAATCGGATTCCTAGGACCCATCCCCGCTTCCCAAGTAGACACTTATGAAGAGCTAGGCTTTGTTGCTGGGCGTGACAAAATTGGTTACGCAGGTGTAGAATCGACTCTTCAAGATATTCTTGCAGGCACAAATGGCGAAAAAGTTATTGAGGTAGATGTGGCGGGCAAGGAACTTCGCAACCTCGAACCCCCAATCCAGCCTATTGCTGGGCGTAATGTACGCCTTTCTATGGATGTGCGCTTGCAGCAAGCTGCCGAGGGCGCGTTGCTAAGTGAAATCAATGGCTGGAACGCCTATTTCGGAAAAATCCGCATCTCTAGCGGCGTGACCATTGCAATGAACCCTAAAACAGGGGAAGTTTTGGCAATGGTCTCTTATCCCACCTATGAAAACAATCGCTTTGCCAGATTTATTCCCGCCTATTATTACCAACAGCTTAGCGAAGACCCGCGTCATCCTTTATTGAATAACGCCATCTCTAGCGAATATCCTCCTGGATCGGTTTTTAAACTCTCCACCGCAACAGGTGCCTTAAATGAGGGCGTTGTCACTGTAGACCAAATTATCCAAGCCCCCGGTCAACTTATTCTTACTGAGAAATTTTCCCCAAATGACCCAGGCAGGGAACGTCCCTTCGTAGATTGGATTTATGATAAAAATCCAGATGGCTTTGGGACTATTGACTTCCTGCATTGCATTGCTTTTTCTAGCAATGTTTGTTTTTATAAGCTGGGCGGTGGTTATAAAGATGAAATACCAGAGGGTTTGGGCATCTTGCGTTTGGGTGAATATGCCCGTGCGCTAGGATATGGAGAAATTTCGGGCATCGAACTTCCCGGTGAAGCCGATGGGCTAATCCCTTCGCCGCAATGGAAGCGTATCCAGCAAGGGGAAAACTGGTCAACGGGGGATACATATATTGCCAGTGTAGGACAGGGATATGTGCTTGCTACTCCTTTGCAGGTTCTTATGTCTGGTGCAACAATTGCTAACGATGGTAAGTTGATGCAACCGACCGTTGTTTATCAAGAATTAGATGACGAAGGGCGGATATTAAAGCCATTTATTCCACAACTTAAGTGGGATATCACCAAAGACCCCATGATTACAGAGTTTGATTGTGACGATGGTTATTGTCTGGAGATGGAAACAAAGAAAACGGTAGACCCTTATGTGGTTGAACAAGTCCAAAAGGGAATGCGGCTTGCAGTTACGAATACACTATACGGTACGCTGAACGATGTTTTTGGCGATTTTCCCGTTGCTGTTGCTGGGAAAACGGGCACTGCTGAATACTGCGATGATGTAGCTTTGGCGGCGAATCGTTGCACCTTTGGTAATTGGCCTACTCATTCGTGGACATTGGCTTATGCGCCCTTTGATGACCCCGAAATTATTATTATGGCTTTTATGTATAACGGTGGCGAGGGGGCTAGCGTGGCAGGTCCTGTTGTTGGGCGTGTTATGGAAGCCTATTTTGAACTAAAAGCAATTGACCTTGCTGAGGGAGGAGGTGGGTAAA
>CAZAWS010000068.1:0-7778 GCA_964488755.1 uncultured Anaerolineaceae bacterium
TATATCCGCCTTTTGAAGAGGGTTTAGTGGAGTTAATGGGATAAAGTGCGTATTGGATGATTGAGCAGGATGACAACTTTATCGTCATCCGTATCGAAATCAAGGCGAAGCGACAGTTGCAATACCCGTTCTTAGTTTCGATACGCTCCTCCAAGAACATTCGGAGCTACTCAACCAGCGAACTAAGTTTTGAGAGGAACATAAATATAATGACAAAAGAAAACTGGCAAGAAGAAACAAAAGCAACCGCGCGTGGCATTCGGCGGCGTGTTTTAGCGCATACGATTAATAATAATGGCGGCTATTTGAGCCAAGCCTGTAGCTCTGCCGAATTATTTGCGTCGCTTTATACCCATATTCTGAAAATTGGCGAAAGCGAAGCACCGATGATTCCTGCCCCCTTCCCCGGTGTGCCGAGCGCAGAGAATAAAAATTATTTCACGGGCTATGCCTATAACGGACCCAAAGCCCCTGATTTAGACCGTTTTTTTCTCTCTCCCGTTCAATATGCACTCGTTTTATATGCAACATTGGTCGAAGTTGGGCGCATGTCTCAAGAAGGCTTGGAACAATTCAACACCGATGGCAGCACAGTCGAGATGATCGGCGCAGAACATTCTCCGGGACACGAAATCACCGCTGGGTCTTTGGGGCAGGCTCTTGGTCAAGTAACGGGCATCGCCTTTGCGCGTCGAAAAAACGGCGATACTGGCAGAAATTGGATTTTCATGTCAGATGGAGAATTCCAAATCGGGCAGACGTGGGAAGCATTAGAGACTTTAAGCTCTCTCAAATTGGATAATGTCTGCGTCATCGTTGATGTCAACGGTCAACAAGCTGACGGCGCAATGAAAGACGTCTTAGATATTGAGCCACTCACGACACGCATAGAATCTTTTGGCGCACACGTCATCAAAATCGATGGGCATGATATTGATGCTTTAGCAGAAGCGGCGAGCTATCGTCCCGAAGGAAAGCCTTTGGTCATTCTTGCGTATACAAGCCCCTATTGTGAGATTGGCTTGCTTAAATCTCGTTCTCCAAAATTACATTATGTGCGTTTCAAGAGTGAAGAAGAGCGAGATTCTTATGCGGATGTGTTGAAAGGGTGGAATAGCTGAAATCTACCCCCACCCCCATCCCCTTCCCCTTCCCCTTCCCCGACAAGCAGGGAAGGAGCGCAAATCCCCTCTCCCATTTTGGGAGAGGATGACCTGAGCGCAGCGAAGATCAGGGTGAGAGAAGTACCATAAAGAGGTGAAAAAATGGCAGTCATAACAATTTCTAGAGAACTCGGATGCGATGGCGATACAATCGCCCAAGAAGTAGCGAAAAAATTAGGCTACCATCTTATCGACAAGGAATTTGTCGGTGCAGTGATGTCTGAATATGGTCTCATCGAATTTGACCGTGAATACGATCATCTCCCAACTTTTTGGGAAAAATTCGACATGCAAAAAGAAGAACGTCGTGAAGTCTTGGTCGATATGCTCAACCGCGTTATTCGCGCAGTTGCCCAACATGGCAATGTTGTTATTCTTGGGCGCAGCGGATACGTCATCTTAAACGAATTTGCAGATGTGCTAAATGTGCGCATCCAAGCCCCAAAATCATTCAGAGTACAACGGGTTGCTGAACAAGATGGCTCTTCTCTTGAAAAAGCGGAAGAAAAAGTCTTAGAAAGTGATAAAGTCCGCTCTATTTTTATTGAAACTTTTTATGATATTCAATGGGAATCTGTTAATGACTTTGATATTTGCATCAACAGAAGCAAAATCCCTGTAAGTTTAATCGTCAATTCTTTATCTACCGCAACCCAAGCTCTCGCAAAACAAGATATCACACCTTTAACCTCATCAATTGAAGTAGATGCAACTTTGGCAAAAGCCATTTCAGAAGAATTTGACTGCGAATCGGTTCACTGAAAACAAATCTCTAACCATAAAAATTACTAGCTATCTGACAGTTTCATTTAAGCAGGTGATTGAGTAGCTCCGACTGCATTTAGAGGAGCGTATCGAAATCACAAAACGGAATTTTATGGGTAATTTTGGTTTTGATACGGCGAAAAGCATCGCCTACACTTCGGCTGGCTCAGTAGCCACTCAACCAACGAACGCTTCTTTTTAGCAAACTGTCAGGTGGCTAGAAAAATTACAAAGTCACACAAAGGAAAATCCTAAAGCTTTTTGCTTTTGTTTTTTACTTCGTGCTTCTTCGTATGCCTTCGTGGATAAAAAAAACAGGAAATCTCATGGAACTAAGAAAACGTGTACACGCAAAAAAACTTGTAGAATGGGCAAAAGACATACCTGAAGTCCTCGTCCTCTCCGCCGACCTAACCAGCAACACCGAAGTTGACCTCTTTCGAGATGCCTACCCCGACCGCTTTCTTTCGATGGGCATGACCGAGCAAAATATCGTCAGCTTTGCGGGCGGATTGGCTCGTGAAGGCTTCGTGCCCTTCTTTCACACCTTCGCTATTTTCATTTATCGGCGCGCCCTCGACCAAATCTCCATGTCGGTCGCGTACCCCAATCTCAAAGTGCGTTTGGTCGGGTTTCTCCCCGGCATCACCACACCGGGCGGAGCTACGCATCAGGCAACTGATGATGTCGCCATTCTGCGCGCCATCCCAAATATGACCATCGTTGAGCCGGGCGATGCTAACGAAGTTGCCCAAGTCTTGGACATCATCGAAGATATTGACGGTCCCGTTTATATTCGGCAGTTGCGCGGCGCAGTCCCCGTTTTATTTAACGAAAATGAACCCATGCAATTCAATCGCGCTCGCAAGCTAAAAGATGGCACAGACATCACCCTCTTTTCGAGCGGCATCTGCACCGAAGAAGCCATGCGCGCCTCCAAAATTCTCGAAGCGCGCGGCGTTTCCATGCAACACCTTCACGTCTCCACGCATAAGCCTTTCAACGATCCCAGCATCCTAGCCGCCGCCGAGCAGCCCAAATATGGCGTTATCACAATGGAAAATCACACCATTATTGGCGGTCTGGGCAGTGAAGTTGCCGAGGTCATGGCAGAAAATGGCGTTGGCAAAAAGCTCAGTCGCATCGGCTTGCAGGATACCTATGCGCATGGTGCCAGCCGCCCCTACCTCATGCGCACGCACGGTTTGGATGCGATGGCACTCGTCCGCAAAACGGAAGAAATGGTCGGTGAAAATCTCAATATAACGGATGCAGATTTAGAGTCTGTGCGGATTGATGCAGTTCACAGCGATGCAAAAGCCGAAGCTCTATGATCGCCAAAACAGCGTTATCGCTCTCGGATATTCGGCTTGCTACCGTTTACAAACTTCTCGGCGACGAGAAGCTTGCGCGCGTTAAAGCCGAAACGATCTGCATCGAGCAGACCATCGAGTTCCCCGCCGACCTGATTGCCAATGACGATATCCGCGCAAAAATCTTTGGTCAAATCGAATCTTTTGAGCGCATAGACAAATCCCACTTTGAAGCAAAAATCTCTTACGCAGTCGAAAGCTCTGGCTTTGAACTGACTCAATTATTTAATCTGATTTTCGGCAATAGCAGCATTAAACCCGGTATCCGCGTAGAGCGACTAGAGCTTCCTGAGAGTTTATCAAAAGCCTTCAAAGGACCTCGCTTCGGACGAAACGGATTACGCAACTACTTGGGCATAGAAAAACGCCCTCTTCTCTGCACCGCCCTAAAACCAATGGGACTGAGTGCTAGAGCTTTAGCCGACTACGCCTATCAATTTGCGCTCGGCGGCATAGATATGATTAAAGACGACCACGGCTTAGCCGACCAATCTTTTTCGCCATTTGGAGAACGTGTAGAACTTTGCGCCGCTGCTGTTGCAAAAGCCAATGCCGAAACAGGATTTAAGAGCATATACATCCCAAATATCACTGCTCCAGCCAATCAAATGCTAGGGAAGGCGCACCACGCCAAAAACATGGGCGCAGGCGGGCTAATGATTGCTCCCGGATTAGCTGGCTACGATATCATGCGTCAAATCGCAGCCGATGATGAAATCGCCCTTCCCATTTTGGCACATCCCGCGCTGCAAGGTAGCTACGTTATCAACCCCGATAGCGGCATTTCGCATCACGCCCTCTTCGGTCAATTTGCTCGTCTCGCTGGAGCCGATGCGACCATCTTCCCCAATCACGGCGGACGCTTTTCTTTCAGCAAAGAAGAGTGCCGGAGCATTGTTGAGGGCACCGAAGTGGAAATGTATAATCTAAAACCGATTTTTCCCGCCCCCGGTGGCGGCATGAGCCTCGACCGCCTCGGTGAAATGAGTGAGTTTTACGGCAACGAAGTCATCTATCTCATTGGCGGCGATTTGCATCGTCACGGAGATGATTTGGCTGAAAACAGTCGCCGCTTTCGAGAGATGGTCGAAATTTCCTGACAAAAACAGGTCAGGTTTGTAGCCTGACCTGTTTTTTATGGGGGAGGGGGAAAAGATGAAGAAAGATGCAGTTTCAGGCGGGGAAACAAGCCAAAAACACGCACGACGCGGCAGGTCATCTCAAAATCGTATATAATTTCAAAACGAATGACGCTCTTAACTATTGTGCAGATAAAATATCTCGATAGTTGTGTTTTTAATTTGATTATGATTTGTAAGCGTTCAGCCATAAGACATCAGCTTTTTCACGAATTTGGCAGAAAATATCTAAACTTGACTTTCTGGAAAACATTTTAGAAATGTCTTACCGTTCTTTCGCTCTTTTTCACCATCTTTTTTTGAAGAAAAATGAAAAAACTTCAAAATCTGGCTATTTTGAGCGCATCTAAAGTCTAAAGTCTGTAGTCTGAACGCTTACTATGATTTTTCATTCTTAGACCATCAAATTTCTAACGCGAAAAACACGAATATTTTAAAGTTTTTTTCGCTAAATTCGCGCAATTCGCGTTAAAGATTTCAAGACTTTTCATCTCCAAATCAGCCTCCACGTTTAAGTGCCGTGATAGCCAGCACCTCCTCCCAAAATAAAGGAAATATAAATGGGAACTATGACAAAAGAAGATCCTAAAAAATTTGGCATGTTTGCAGGTGTATTTACGCCCACTGTGCTCACTGTTTTAGGCGCAATTATGTATTTGCGTACGGGCTGGGTAGTTGGCAATGCGGGCTTGGGCGGTGCAATTGCAATTATTTTATTGGCGCACGTTATCACCGTTAGCACGGGGTTAGCGGTCTCATCTGTAGTTACCAATACGCGCGTTGGTGCGGGGGGCGCGTTTGCCATCATCTCCCAATCACTAGGATTAGAAGTCGGTGGCAGTGTCGGCATCCCACTCTTTTTGGCGCAAGGCATCTCCATCGCCCTCTACGTTTTAGCCTTCACCGAATCTTGGTTGCGAATTTTCCCCACGCATATTGAAGCCATTGTTGCGATTTTGATGTTTTTAGCCGTTTTCGGGATTGTCTACATCAGCGCGCAATTTGCCTCTAAAACCCAATTTATCATCTTAGGAATTGGGGGACTCTCCCTCTTTTCCGTCTTTTTAGCTAGTTTTCCTATTGCAGGCAACGCGGGATTAACCGAAACGCCCATGTTTTGGGGTGGGTACGCGGACGGAAACTTTTGGGAGACATTTGCCGTGTTTTTCCCCGCCGTCACTGGCATCATGGTTGGAATCAGCATGAGCGGTTCTTTGCGTGACCCAAGAAAAGATATTCCTGTGGGCACAATGAGCGCAATCGGGCTGACACTTTTCGTCTACCTCGCGCTGGCTTATTGGCTCTCGCGCATTGCTACGCCCGAAGAATTAATCAATAATACAACAGTAATGGTAGATAAAGCCTTTTGGGGATGGGCAGTTTTATCAGGAATGTTAGGTGCTACTTTTTCAGCCGCGCTGGGGTCCTTAGTTGCCGCGCCGCGCGTAATACAAGCTCTCGCTTTGCATGAAATTATCCCCTATAGTAAATTTTTCTCTAAAGAATCTCGAAACGGAGAGCCGCGTCAGGCAATGCTCTTCGCGGGCGGGATAGGATTTGCCGCCCTCTTGGTAGCCCTCGTAGGCGGTGGCTTAGACGCGATCGCGGGCGTTATCACTATGTTCTTTCTCATCACCTATAGTATGTTGAATGTAGTCGTGCTAATTGAGCAAACCTTAGATACAGTTAGTTTCCGTCCCACTTTTAGTGTGCCGCGCATTGTGCCATTTATTGGCGCGTTCAGCTCTACTTTTGTAATGTTCCTCATTAACCCCGTTTTTAGTTTGATAGCGATTATTTTAGTTTTAGCTCTCTACGCTTATTTAACACGTCGGCATTTAGCCAGTCTAGAAAGCGATGTTCGTAGCGGTCTCTTTGAATCAATGGCAGAATGGGCAGTAAAACGCACCCGCCGTATGCCATCTGCACGAGAAAGAACCTGGAAACCCGTTGTTCTAGTTCCTATCCGCTCGGTAAATACGCTTTCTGGAAGCTATCGCTTTTTGAGAGCAATGACTTACCCAAAAGGGACGGTGCGTACCTTAGGTATTTATACAAATGGCAACAAGGAGGCATTAAAAGGGCTAGAAGCCATCACAAACGCTTTTGCAAGTGATGGCATTTACGCCAATACAACTGTTCTCGAAGAAGACGACTTTGTGAACGGTGTACGAATGACAACACAAATTTTACGTAATACTTTCTTTCGCCCAAATATCTTGTTTTTGCATCTGCGACCTGAAAGCGATTTGAAAGAATTACAAGATTTAATA
This sequence comes from uncultured Anaerolineaceae bacterium, assembly GCA_964488755.1. Lineage (GTDB taxonomy): Bacteria > Chloroflexota > Anaerolineae > Anaerolineales > Villigracilaceae > Desulfolinea. Next base: position 6,714 of record CAZAWS010000068.1, read on the forward strand.
GACAAAACTGCCGCCTACCAAATGGGAATCGCACTCTTAGACCGCCACCATCTTGTTGGATTGGGACGCGAGCAAGTTATTCACGTTTGGGTTTCTAATCAGGGACCCAATTGGGAGCACGACCTACATCAAAGTAACTTAGATTTAGCCATCTTGCTTGCCTACCAATTAGCCCAAAATTGGGAGGCAACAATCACCTTAAATATGTCTGTTCCCGATGAAGAGACGGCTGAAAAAGCGCGAGTTTTTTTGACACAATTAATCAGTTTAGCGCGTTTGCCCAAAGAGACAGACTTCTCTGTTTTAGTTTTGCCACTCAATGAAGCCATCAACAAAACACCACACGCGGACTTAACTGTTTTTGGGCTATCGAAAGAGCCTGATTTGGAATTTGTACAAAATCTATCTCAGCAGGTTAAAGGCTCTTGTATTTTTGTTCGCGGGTCAGGGGAAGAAAGTGTGTTGGCGTAAAGATCTCAGTTTGAAATTTGCCACAGATTTTACGGATTTCACAAAAAGAATCGTAGTTGGTCACGCTCTCCCCTTAAAATATCGCTCCCGCCGCCGTCCTCGGCGGCGGTCTTCTCATAAACCGCCGCTGGGGACAGCGGCTAGAGCAGAGGGGTGTGACCAATTACAGCAAAAGTCATTTTAACCACGCTCCCTGCGCCGAGGAGGGCGCAGGCTTAGCTGAAACACGCCGCCGAGGGCGGCGGCTAGAGCAATGTTGAAAATGGACTTATGCAAGAAATCTAGTATGGCTAACACTTACACTTTTCTAATGAAGCATCAACGCTATATTCATGCTTTTTTGTTATACTTTGGGAGCTTAGATATTATGGTTCAACGTGAATTGACGTGATTGCTACTAACTACCTTATGTTGAAAACATAAGGCTAATATGCAAAACCCGTTGAAACGGGTTATATTGCGCAAGTTTTAGTGCGATTTATCGTACTTTTTGTTTCAGACGATGATTTCAATCATCGGTTCAGACATGAATTATCATGCTTATACATCTGAAGCATACTTCACTCAAATTTTGCATCATTAATGAATAGTTTA
>CAZAWS010000069.1:0-7755 GCA_964488755.1 uncultured Anaerolineaceae bacterium
TCTTTGTCTTTTTATCTTAAAAACTTCGCGCTCTTCGTGGCTTCGCGGTGAAAGCAGGGTATTCTCACATTTCAAGACTTTTACAGAGTTTTCAGTATGATATATTTTCTCACATATAAATCATTCGGCAGAGATTTTTGTGACTCAGTATTTCTTCGGCAAAAAGCACCCTAATTAAACTATTTTTCTCGTACTTTAGGGCAACTTGACGCTCCTATTGTGTTGTGCTACTATCCAACCCTAAGAAGATATGTTTTTATAAAGAGGAGATTCCCATGATGAAAAAGAAAACGGCCTATATATTAATAATAATCATAGTTGCTCTGGCATTTACCACTGTTGGCTGTGAACGCTCTTATTCTGACACAGAAGGAGAAGGTGAAAGCCAAGCTACCCCCACATTATTCCCAGACACTATCCCTGCTGGCGATATAAACGCTCTTGCCACGGCTGGCGCACAAACGGCAACCGCCATGGCACTCACCTCCGGTGCACCGACACTAATCACAACGCCTGCAATCCCCGGCACACCGAATACACCAATAAGTGGTACCCCAGCTGCCCCAGGACAGCCTTCGGCAACTTCTCCTGCGGCACCTGTTGCCCCACCCACATCTAGTGTTGGTGTTCCTGCTACTTATGCTTTAGAACAAGGTGAATTCCCTTATTGTATTGCCCGCCGTTTTGATATTGATCCAAGCGAACTTCTCAACCACAACAACCTTTCTAATGCACAGGCACGAGCACTTCAACCGGGGTTAGTGCTTAGCATTCCTCAAGGTGGTAAAGCTTTCCCCTCCACACGAGCGTTAAATGCACATCCTACTAGCTATACTGTGCCTTCACCGATGAGCGTTTATGCTGTAGCTTGTTATTTTGGCGATCTTGATCCCTCTGCAATAACAAGTGCAAATCCGAACATCACAGACCCCAATAATATCGCTACGGGCACAATTCTTACTATTCCTTAAATAATCTTTCAAAAAAAAATTAAACACCCAAGAGAAAAACTTTTCTTGGGTGTTTTCTATATATGGAGATAAAAATGAATTTTGAACTGATTGATTCTGAAGAAATTTTTGAGGGACGTGTTTTCACCATTCGGCGTGATAATTTACGCACCCCCGATGGACGAACCACAAAATTTGACATCGTGGAACATCATGGCTCTGTAGTTATTTTACCCATTGACGCAGATGGCAATCTATTGCTTGTGCGCCAATATCGTCATGCTGCACTGGCAAATATGCTCGAATTACCCGCAGGCGTATTAGAAGAAAATGAAGAGCCGCTTCTCGCGGCTGGGCGTGAACTTCGTGAAGAGACGGGGATGGCATCTAATAATTTAGTTGAGTTAGGGGAGTTTTATCTTGCCCCCGGCTATTCAACCGAATTGATGACCGTTTTCTTAGCAACTGATTTATACGAAAACCCCCTCGCCCCTGATGCAGATGAATTTTTAGATTTAGAGAAAATACCTATAGCTGAGACACTACGTTTAGCTGAAAAAGGTGAAATGCCAGATGCAAAGACTTTGGCGGCATTATTGATGGCGCGTCCGCATTTGGAGAAGTATTTGGGGTGAAAGATAAAACTCATGCAAAGACGCTAAGGCGCAAAGCATCTTAATGTCATGGGTGGTCAGTCCCTCCGTCCTTTGGACACCTCCCCCCGAAGGAGAATTTGTCCCTTTCTCCTTCGAGGAAAGACTAGGATGGGGGCAGAACTTCATGGCTACCGCAAGAAAAATCAAAAAGTCAGCTTTTTTTCTTTGCGTCTCTGTGTCTTTGCGTAAGTCCTAAAGAAAATATGACAAGTCACAGAGGCTTTTTAGCTATAAATAACTAACAAAACTATTTAAAGAAGATTATACTTAGGTTGATTTTTTACTATGTCTTAATTTACAATATGTTAGATTGCATATTGACTAAAGGAGTATTTTTATGGAACGCAAAATTGCTACTATTGACGGCAACGAAGCTGCCGCCAATGTCGCGCATCGCACCAATGAAGTGATCGCGATTTACCCCATTACCCCCTCGACCCCCATGGGCGAGTTATCTGACGCATGGTCAGCAGCGGGGAATAAGAATATCTGGGGAACCACGCCCCAAGTTATCGAAATGCAAGCCGAAGGCGGCGCGGCTGGTGCAGTGCATGGCGCACTCCAAGCCGGCGCACTGACCACAACCTTTACCGCCTCACAAGGGTTGCTTTTGATGATGCCCAATATGTACAAAATTGCGGGCGAACTGACCTCCACCGTTTTCCATGTTGCCGCACGTTCTGTGGCGGCACAAGCTCTTTCGATTTTTGGCGACCACTCGGACGTGATGGCTGTCCGCTCCACCGGTTTTGGGATGCTCTCCTCTGGCTCTATCCAAGAAGCGCACGACTTTGCGCTCATTTCCCAAGCGGCAACATTAGAATCTCGTATTCCTTTCATTCATTTCTTTGAAGGTTTCCGCGTTTCGCATGAGATTAATAAAATTGAGCTTTTGAACAACGAAGACATTCGTGCGTTGATTGATGACGATTTGGTACGCGCCCATCGTGAGCGTGGACTTTCTCCCGATCGCCCCATAATTCGCGGTACTGCACAAAATCCCGATGTTTTCTTCCAAGCACGCGAGACGGTTAATAAATACTACGATGCTTGTCCTGATCTTGTTCAAAAAGCAATGGATAAATTTGCCGCACAAGTTGGGCGTGAATATAAACTCTTTGACTATGTTGGCGCACCAGATGCCGAACGTGTAATTATTCTGATGGGATCGGGCGGCGAAACCGTTGAAGAAACCGTGAAGTCTTTGAACGCTCAAGGAGAAAAAGTGGGTGTGGTTCGTGTACGTTTATACCGCCCCTTCTCAGCGAAACACTTCCTTGACGTTATGCCTGCTACCGTTAAATCAGTCGCTACTTTGGATAGAACCAAAGAACCCGGCGCACTTGGCGAACCTCTGTACCAAGATGTGGTCACGGTCTTTAGCGAAAGCGTATCCGCAGGCACCGCGCCCTTTAGCAGCTCACCAAGTGTAATTGGCGGGCGTTACGGTCTCTCATCCAAAGAATTCACCCCAGCCATGGTCAAGGGCGTTTTCGATGAGATGTCGAAATCCAATCCAAAAAATCATTTCACGGTTGGTATCACAGACGATGTAACGAACACCAGCTTAGATTATGACGCAAGTTTCTCCATCGAAAGTGAAAAAACCGTGCGCGCACTCTTCTTCGGACTTGGCTCAGACGGCACCGTTGGGGCGAATAAAAACTCCATCAAAATCATCGGCGAAGAAACCGACAATTTTGCACAAGGTTATTTCGTTTACGACTCCAGAAAATCTGGCGCAAAGACAATTTCTCACTTACGCTTTGGACCCGACCCAATTAAAGCTCCCTATTTGATTTCAGAAGCAAATTTCGTAGCTTGCCATCAATATGGCTTCCTTGAGCAAATTAATATGCTCAAATATGCGATGGAAGGCGCAGTTTTCTTGCTGAACAGCACCTACAGCGCAGACGAAGTTTGGGATAAGTTGCCGAGGGAAGACCAAGAAACAATTATTGCTAAAAAACTGCAATTTTATGTGATTGATGCTTACGATGTGGCAAAGAAAACTGGCATGGGGACACGCATCAATACCGTCATGCAGACTTGTTTCTTTGCCATCAGCGGCGTTTTACCCTCCGATGAAGCGATTGCGGCGATTAAAACAGCGATTAAGAAAACCTACACCAAAAAAGGTGAAGCGGTTGTTACTAAAAACTACGAAGCCGTTGACCAATCGCTTGAGAATTTACATAAAGTTGATTATCCCGCCACCGCAACCAGCGAAATTTCCCGCCGATTGCCCGTGCCTGCTGAATCACCTGATTTTGTAAAAGACGTTCTCGCCAAGATGATTACGCGTGAAGGCGATGACCTGCCCGTAAGCGCAATGCCCGAAGATGGCACTTACCCATCTGGCACAACGCAATGGGAAAAACGCAATATCTCGCTCGAAATTCCCGTTTGGGAAGATGATCTATGTATCCAATGCGGTAAATGTGCTTTTGTTTGCCCGCACGCAGTTATTCGCCAAAAAGTTTATGAACCAGAATTGCTGTCAGATGCCCCTGAGACTTTCAAGAGCATTGATGCGAAATTTAGAGAATTTCCTGACACCAAATACACTATTCAGGTTGCCCCCGAAGATTGCACTGGCTGTCAGCTTTGTGTTGAAGTCTGCCCCGCAGTAGATAAGACCGACCCGACACGCAAAGCTCTTAATATGGCATCGCAACCGCCAATCCGTGAAAGCGAAAAAGCAAATTGGGAATTCTTCCTGAACATTCCCGAAGCGGATCGAACAAAGGTTAATCTTGGCAACGTCAAGAGTTCGCAGTTATTACAACCTCTCTTCGAGTTCTCCGGTGCTTGCGCTGGCTGTGGCGAGACTCCCTATATCAAATTGATGACCCAACTCTTCGGCGACCGCACTATCATCGCTAATGCAACCGGTTGTTCTTCAATTTACGGCGGCAATCTCCCCACCACCCCCTACGCCCACAATAAAAACGGACGTGGACCCGCATGGTCGAACTCGCTCTTTGAAGATAATGCAGAATTCGGTCTTGGTATGCGCTTAACGGTGGATAAACAAAACGAATACGCCCGCGAATTACTCACCGCTCAAGCCGATATGATTGGCGCAGAATTGGTTAATGACCTTCTCAACGCCGACCAATCAGACGAGGCTGGCATTCAAGCTCAACGCGCTCGCGTAGAAACCCTCAAAGAAAAATTGGCTGGACAAGATAGTCCCAAAGCTAAAGATTTACTCGGCTTAGCAGATGTTCTCGCCAGAAAGAGCGTTTGGATTCTCGGCGGCGATGGCTGGGCTTATGATATTGGCTACGGCGGTCTCGACCACGTTCTCGCTTCTGGGCGCAATGTCAATGTGCTCGTCATGGACACCCAAGTCTATTCCAACACCGGTGGACAATCATCCAAAGCCACCCCAATCGGCGCAGTTGCCAAATTTGCGGCTGACGGCAAAGAAATCGCCCGCAAAGACCTCGGCATGATCGCCATGTCTTACGGCTATGTCTACGTTGCCCAAATTGCTATGGGCGCCAGCGATTTGCAAACCCTACGAGCCTTCCGTGAAGCGGATGCTTATGATGGTCCATCCCTCATCATTGCCTACAGTCACTGTATCGCGCACGGCTACGATATGAAAGATGGCTTGAGCCAGCAAAAATTGCTTGTCAAATCTGGTTTATGGCCTCTTTATCGTTACAACCCTGAAAATATCGCCAAAGGCAAAAATCCGCTCAAATTGGACTCGAAAGCACCTTCAATCCCCGTTTCCGATTATGCGTATAACGAAGCCCGCTATAAAGTTTTAGTACAAAATAACGAAAGCCGTGCCGAAATGCTTATGAAATCCGCACAAAAGGATGCCGAAGCTCGCTGGAAACTCTACGAACAAATGGCAAAAATGAATTACGATAAAGAATAAAGTGTAATTCTTGATTAAATGACGAACCCTGACAGGTCTTCAAGACCTGTCAGGGTTTTTCTTTTAAGTTGGCGCATGGATATATCTGACGTAATTGGTCACCCCCTCCGCTCTAGTCGCTGCCCCCAGCGGTGGTTTATGAGAAGACCGCCGCCGAGGACGGCGGGAGCAATGTTTGGAGGGGGGAGTGTGCCCAATTACGAATTATCAATGCCTCCTAAAACTTGAAGATGTATTGCTAAAGCTGTATACTTAAATTATATCCAATAAAAGGAGCCTATTATGTTCAAGAACATCTTATTAGGCGTTGACGGCTCAGAACATGCACTGCGAGCAGCGCAAAAAGCTGCTGAATTAGCCACCTGCATGGAGGCGAATATACGCATTGTTGTTGCCCACCCTACCGTCCCCGCATATTTGGGTGAACCAAATTTTCAAGACGCGATTGTAGCCCGCTTGAAAGAATCTCGAGAAATTATGGACAAAGCCGTGAAAGCAGTTGGAGAAATCCCCGGCGAAGTTCATACCGAAATTTTAGAAGGCTCTGCGGCGGAAGTCGTTTTGAATGTTGCCGATGTGCGCGATATCGACCTAATTGTGATGGGGTCGCGCGGTTTGGGCAAATTAAGCGAACTTTTGCTTGGGAGCCAATCTCAAAAGGTCTTGCAACATGCGCCTTGCCCTGTACTAATTGTTAGATAATTTTTTCGGCTTTAGAAAAGTCTTCTGGGGTATTTAGATTCCAAAAAATCTCGTTATCTTCTACCCTCAGATCGCAAATTTTGACCTGCTCAAACCAAGAAATCACCTTCCATTTATCAGCATCTAACGCGTTTTTTATGGGAGGGATGCAAGCATCGCGGCGATAAAGGGCGTGGAGCGGTTCGTAACCAAATTGCGTTTTCGGCACCACCGCGTCCGCCTCGCGCGTGACGAGGAGCTTGCGTGCCGATAAAAAAACTTGGGAGCTGGCAAAAGGCATATCGCACGCCACCACCGCGACCAAATCATGTTTGGCGGCAGAAAGTGCGGTGTAGAGTCCGCCCAATGCACCGCGACCAAGCCTAAGGTCACGCGCGATCCGCACATCCAAAAAACGATATGCGTCTGGGTTATTGGTGGTGATGATTACCTCATCCGCGATGGGAGAAATCCGATTAAAAACATGCTGAATCAGAGGAATCCCATGAAATAATTTGAGGGCTTTATCTTCGCCCATGCGACTAGAGTTGCCGCCAGCTTGGATAGCAAGAGTTAACATGGTGGTATTATAGTTGAAGGTTGAAGATTTAAAGTTTAAGGTTGAATAAATGACTTTAGCAAAAAAATTAGATGCGTTAACTGCGCACGGTGTGCTATACGAAAAGCTGGATAATAACGCACTACGTTGTTTTGCCTGCGGGCACCGTTGCTTGATTCGAGAAGGAAAACGGGGAATCTGCCAAGTGCGTTTCAACGAGGGCGGTGAGTTGCGTGTACCATGGGGATATGTTGCATCGTTGCAAGTTGACCCCATTGAGAAAAAGCCTCTTTATCATTTTCTTTCTGGTGAAGATGCGCTCTCTTTTGGCATGTTAGGCTGCGATTTGCATTGCGATTATTGCCAAAATTGGTATACGTCTCAGGCAATGCGTGACCCCGCATCAGATAGTGCGGGGAGATTGACAAGAGAAGTTAATGCCACCGATTTGCTTTCTTTGGCTCAGCGTTCTGGGGCAAAAATCATTGCCTCTACTTATAATGAGCCACTCATTACAACAGAATGGGCAGTGGAGATTTTCAAAAAAGCGAAAAAGGTAGGGCTAAAAACAGCTTTTATTTCTAATGGACACGCGACTCCTGAAGCTCTTGACTACCTGCATCCCTATTTAGACGCGTATAAAATAGATTTGAAATCCATGCAAGAGAAAAATTATCGGCAATTGGGCGGCGTATTGCAAAATGTGCTAGATAGCATCAAACGCGTTCACGAATTAGGGATTTGGCTCGAAGTTGTCACACTGGTTGTGCCCGATTTCAACGATTCTAATGAGGAGCTTTGGGATATAGCCCGTTTTCTGGCGGCAATCTCCCTCGATATTCCGTGGCATGTAACGGCGTATCATCGTGATTATAAAAGGCAAAGTGGTGATAATACCTCCGTAAATTCGCTTATCCGCGCCGCCGATATTGGGCGCGAAGCGGGGCTAAATTACGTTTACGCAGGAAATGCACATGGGTTGGCAGGAGAATATGAATCTACGCATTGCCC
>CAZAWS010000070.1:0-2585 GCA_964488755.1 uncultured Anaerolineaceae bacterium
CTGATTAAGTTGGGCTACGAAGAAGACGGGGATTGGTAGGGACGTTTCGGCGTTTCAATAGAATCTCGTAAAAGCACGAATTTTAGTGCGATAAACCGCACTTTCTTTTTTCAATACCTTCGCCGTTTTTTGCAACTTTTTGCAGGGCTACAGAGTGCGTTTTTTTCTAGCCTGATTGTATTTCAAATAAAAAAGGGTACGCTTTTTGCAGAGATAGTTTTATATCCTGTGGAAAAAATACCATCCAAGCTCCGGTGCGGACTAAAGTCCTGCCTCAGGGCATGAAAGTCGGATAAATCCGACTCGAATCTAGCCCAGCGGGCTTCCATGTATTGAGCAGGTGGCTTCAGCCCCGCTCATTTGGCGAAGGTATTGTTTTTTAGATGATGATTTCAATCATCGCTAAGGTCTAAAGTCTTATATGAACGAACCCAGTGTATTAGATTACGTTAAATCAAAATTAGGTATGGGGGAGAAAATCAAATTCCCTACCGATGAAGTTGCCTTAACAGAAAAGAATCCAGAGCAAGAAGCGCAAATGCTAGAATCGGTGCCTTTATCTGAGCCTGTGTCCCTATCTGCACCGACACTCAAAGAAAAGCTAGAAAAAGAAAATTTGCTAAAACGTTTCCCCGTACTGGTACTCGTTGCCTTATTTTTTGGCATAATAGGGCAACGCGCCTTTGAGCCACCAGATCGCTCGGTTGGTGCGGGGCTATCTTTTTACTTCATAGCCTTCTCGTTGTTGGGACTGGCTTATTATCGAGATGAGTGGCGTTTGCCATCTTTGCGAAAGAGTGAAACTGGTTCTTATTATTTAGGCTTTAAAAAACTCGCTTTTTTACTAGCAATCCCCCTCGCATTGGCGGCATTTGCAACCTTCGGAGGGAATTCTTTTAATTTACTCAACACTTTCCCGTGGTTGCTTTCGCTCTCTCTTTTTATTTGGTCATTTTGGCAACCAAAATACTCCTTGAAAGAGAAAATAATACAGGTAAAAACTTTTGTTCAAAAAGGCAATTGGCAGATTTCCATCTCGTCTTGGAGCCTGCTTGTTTTAGCCGTTTTTGGCGTTATTCTTTTCTTTAGGTTTTACCAAACTGGCTCTGTGCCCCCCGAACCTTTTAGTGATCACGCAGAAAAAATTCTAGATGTTTATGATATTTCACAAGGAAATACGCATATCTTTTTCCCACGCAATACGGGGCGTGAAGCCCTACAAATGTATTGGACTCTGCTCGTTGCCAAGGTTTTTGGCACAAAATTATCTTTTCTCTCGCTCAAACTCGGCACCGCGCTGTTGGGGTTGCTCACGCTCCCTTATATTTATGCGCTAGGGAAAGAAATTGCCAATAAACGCGTTGGGCTAATCGCCACTTTTTTGATGGGGATTTCTTATTGGCATAATACCATCAGTCGCGTTGGATTGCGTTTTCCGCTTTATCCGCTTTTTGTTGCGCCAGTGCTTTTTTATTTATTGCGCGGCATTCGCCGCCGAAGTCGCAACGACTTTATTCTAGCTGGCATTTTTCTCGGTGTGGGGATGCACGGGTATAGCCCCTATCGCATCATGCCCATCGTGGTTCTCGTTGCCATTGGGATTTATTTCTTGCATAAAGCCTCTCGCGGCGTACGCAAAGACCTTCTTATTCAACTCGCTATTCTTATTTTGACTTCTCTCACCATTTTCATTCCATTGGGGCGTTATGCTTTAGACAACCCCGATATGTTTGCTATGCGCGCTGTCTCTCGTTTGGGTTATTTTGAAGAAGGCAGTTTGCAAATCTTCCTCACTAATTTTTGGGATGGGGTGAAAATGTTTAATTGGAATAATGGCGTTATTTGGGTTCATTCAGTGGGGGGACGACCTGCTTTGGGCGTGGTGAGCGCAGTCTTCTTTTTATTTGGCGTCATCTTTCTTTTGGTACGTTATCTGCGGGAACGGAACTGGCTTGACCTTTTCTTGATACTGTCCATTTTACTTTTATCTCTGCCCTCAACTTTATCTATCGCATTCCCGGACGAGAATCCTGCCTTAAATCGAGCGGGGGGCGCGGCGGTGATGGTTTTTGTTGTCGCCGCACTAGCGTTCGATGGTCTGCTCTCAAGCCTAAAGTCAAGTGCGTATCGCCGTGTCGGAATAGTATCCGCTTGGGCTGTCACCATCTTGCTTTTGCTTATGGCAATCCCACAAAATTATGACCTTGTCTTCAATCAATATGCCGAGACTTTTAGACTCGGCTCGTGGAATTCATCAGAAATGGGGGAGGTTATCCAAGAATTTGAGCAGACGTATGGGCAGACGCAAACGGTTTGGATTGTGCCTTATAAGTATTGGGTAGATACGCGTTTGCCGGGCGTTTGGGCGGGCATCCCAAACCGAGACTTTGCGCTTCGGCAAAACTCTTTAGAGAGCAGTTTGATTTATGAGGATTTCCCTAAATTATTTATAGTGAATCTTCACGATGACGAAACTGTCGAGATCTTGCAAGCCATGTACCCCGATGGGATTTTGAGACAATACAACTCAGCTGTTGAATACCACGATTTTTTGATTTATCGAGTACCTAAAAAGTAAAATGTGA
>CAZAWS010000070.1:2685-7704 GCA_964488755.1 uncultured Anaerolineaceae bacterium
AGATACGACTTCTTATATGCCCTTGCCCTTATTCTCGTCATTATGGCGGGATTTTGGCTTCGTTCTGTCGGTTTAGATTGGGACGAAGGGCAACACCTGCACCCGGACGAACGCTTTTTGACGATGGTTGAGAGTTCTATTGTGCCTGTTGGTTTGGCAGACGAGACGCTCGGCGACCCACCCGAAGGGTGCCAAGAATGGGGCGGTTATTTTGACACAGCTTGTTCTTCGCTTAACCCAAATAATCGTGGACATGGATTTTTTGTTTATGGCACTTTGCCGATTTTTGTCACTCGTTATGTAGCCGAATGGATGGGGGAAACGGGGTACGGAAGTGTGAATCTCGTTGGGCGGCAACTCTCAGCATTGATGGATTTATTGAGCGTTCTTTTACTCTATTTCATTGTAGCGAGAGTTTATAACAAAAAAGTAGCTTTGCTTTCGGCGGCATTTTCGGCTTTAGCCGTTTTGCAAATTCAGCAATCGCATTTTTTCACGGTAGATACTTACGTTAACTTCTTCATGTTCTTGGCAATTTATTTCGCGGTGGAAATTGCCTATGGGGACGTCAGACTTCAGACTTCAAACTCCAGCGAAGAAGACACATCACTCAATACGCAACACGTTTCACGCAATCCGCTTTACGCAACACTGAAAAGCCCCGTTTTCTGGTTAAGTATTGGTTTCGGTCTTGCGCTTGGTATGGCTGTTGCGTCTAAAATCAACGCGGCGGTTTTGGCGGTATTTTTGCCAGCGAGTATTTATTATAGACACTATATGCAATATCGTGACGGTGTGGAAACAGATTCCGATGCAGGCGATGCGAAACCCGCTAAAGCGCATGCAACGCCGACCTCTGAATACTGGACATTGATTACCTTTGCCCTCATAGCTGGTGCTCTTGCCACCTTCATTACTTTTCGCATTTTTCAACCTTATGCCTTTTCTGGTTCTAGCATTTTTGGCATTATCCCCAACGAAACTTGGGTGAGCAATATCGTAGAACAACGCGCTCAAGCCAGCGGAGATGCCGATTTACCTTTCGCTTTTCAATGGGCGCGGCGTTCGCATCTTTATTCTGCCGAGAATTTAACCAAATGGGGACTTGGGCTTCCTCTTGGTATTCTCGCTTGGGCGGGATTTGCTCTCATGGGTTGGCGAATTTTCAAAGGGGAGAAAAAACATATTTTGCTCTGGGGCTGGACTGCCGCGTATTTTCTCTGGCAATCTATGCAATTTAATCCCACTATGCGCTACCAACTGCCAATTTATCCACTTTTGGCAATGATGGCGGCGTGGGGTGTTTTTGCATTTTCTCGTTCTCGTGTATCAAGTGTCGTATTTTACATTTCACGCATTATAGGCACAATTGTCCTCATCCTCACCGCACTCTGGGCTTACGCCTTTGTACAAATTTATCAGCGTCCACATGCTCGTGTGGCGGGGGCACGGTGGATTTATAATCATGTCCCAGCGGCGGTAAATCTCAATATCATTCAAGATGATGGGGAGAATTATCAACAGCCTACCTATATTCCGCGCGATTTTGTGATTTCAGAGACTCTGCCTTATAACACTTATTTTGTGCCTAAAGTAAGCGGGATGTTATCGGCAGTTTCTTTTGCGCATGTTCAAAGTCAAAATGAAGGTGAAGAAACGCTCACGGTAAAAATCTCTCTTCAACCCAGTGCGCCCCCCGATGAACTATTGGCATCCGCGTCTTTAACGAAAGATTTTTCAGAAAACGACCCTGCGACACTCGTGCTAGATTCGCCTGTTTCGGTTGTGGAAGGAGAAACCTATTTCCTCGACATCAGCACAGATTCCGAAGGCATTATCTTAACAGGCTCTGTCCTGATTAACGAATCATCGTGGGATGACGGTCTCCCGCTTCGCTTAGACGGCTACGATGCTTTTGGCGGTCTCTACCCCCCCGGATTAAATATGGAGATGTATTGGGTAGATGATGATGTCAAAGTCAATCGTCTCATAGATAATTTAGCGCAAGGCGATTATCTCTTCATTTCCTCTAATCGGCAGTGGGCGACTTTGCCCCGTGTGCCAGAACGCTACCCATTGACCAAAGCCTATTATGAGAATCTCATTGGCTGTCCCCCCGAAGAAGATGTAATAACTTGCTTCAACACCGCCCACCCCGGTGATTACGAAGAGCGTTTGGGCTATGAGTTGGTCGAGGTTTTTGAATCTTTCCCCACCCTCGATATTCCCGGCGTTTTTCACTGGGAAGCGAATGACCAATTCGCAGAAGAAGCCTTCACTGTTTATGACCATACCAAAGTCTTGATTTTCAAAAAGACAGATGATTTTGATGTGGAGCAAGTCCGCACGCTACTTGGCGCAGTAGATTTAAGCAATGTTGTTCACCTCACCCCCAAAGCGGCGGGAGAATATAAAGCTCCAGTCGAGAAATCGCTCATGCTCTCCGATGAAGATTGGGCAAATCAACGCGCAGGCGGCACATGGAACAAACTCTTTGACGTAGACGCGCTGAAAAACAAATATCCTGTCTTGGGATTGCTCCTCTGGTATTTCACCATCTTTATTCTGGGACTTTTCACTTACCCAATAGTGCGGCGTATTTTCCCCGGGCTTTCTGATAAAGGATATCCCCTTTCACGGGCATTTGGGCTTTTGCTCCTTGCCTATACCTCATGGCTACTTGGTTCTTCGAGTATCCCTTATACGCAATTGACGATCGCGCTAGTTTTCGCGGTAATTATGCTCATTGGCGCGTGGCAAGCTTATGCTCAACGCGATGCCCTCAAAAAAGAATGGGCGGATAATCGTAAATACTATCTGATGATCGAGGGACTTTTCCTCACTCTCTTCCTCATAGATTTGCTCATTCGCATCGGAAATCCCGATTTGTGGCATCCATCCAAAGGCGGCGAAAGACCCATGGATTTATCCTATCTCCACGCGGTCTTAAAAAGCACCACCTTCCCGCCCTACGACCCGTGGTTTGCAGGCGGCTATCTCAATTATTATTATTTCGGTTTCGTGCTGGTCGGCACGCCCATAAAACTACTCGGCTTAACACCAACAACTGCCTATAATTTCATTTTACCAACCCTATTCGCGATAGTAGGCATTAACGCCTTTTCTGTTGGTTGGAATTTATTAGAGAAAAAGAGTTTAACTAAAAAGAGCACAGAAAACACAGAGGAAGAGAGAGAAATAGACGCTGAAAACCCCTCTCCCCCATTAAAAAATTCCGTGTTCTCTATGCTAAAAAAGGATTCATTCAAAGCCGGTATCTCCGCCACCGCGGGCATGATACTTCTGGGTAATCTCGGCACCATTCGCACTGTATATCATGGGCTACAACGCATCATGGACACCAATGCCCATTATGAAGATGTGAGCATATTCAAACATCTCTGGTACGCCATGCAGGGACTTTGGCGCATGGTTACGCAAGGCGCACATCTCCCCATTCGTATGGGCGATTGGTATTGGTTGCCCAGCCGCGTCATCCCCGCCCCCGGCGATGTAGAACCAATTACCGAATTTCCTCTCTTTACCTTCCTCTACAGCGATTTACACGCGCACATGCTCGTGCTTCCCCTCACCACATTGGCGATTGCTTGGGCAGTCTCCTTCCTTTACGCACGTGTTAACGGTAAAAAGCCCACGTTCGGCATCCTGCTCGAAATAGCGGGAGCAAGCCTAATTGTAGGAGCGATGCGTCCCACAAATACGTGGGATTTATACGCCTACCTCCCCCTCCTCGCCATCGTCATCGGCTACGCGCTCTTCAAATCCCATTTTTGTACACGGAGAGAAACAGATTACACGGAGCAAGATTCAAACAAAAAAAACTTTTCTCCGTGTAGTCCGCGCTCATCCGTGTACAAGAGTCTCCTTTATGCCCTCGCAGGCATGGCAATCTTTTTTGCACTCGCCACACTTTTTTACACCCCCTATATCCAATCATTCGGGCAGGCTTACGGCGAAATTCGCCAGTGGACAGGTTCACACACGCCGCTTTCATCTTATTTTACGCAATGGTTGCCTTTCCTTTTCCTCATCGTCTCGTGGATGTGGTGGGAAACGCACGAATGGATGGCAGAAACACCGCTCTCAGCCCTGAAAAAACTGCACAGAGAGTGGATTTATGCGGGATTATTCCTCATGCTTGCGATTTTAGGCGGATTAGCCTATCTCGGCGTGCGCGTGGGATGGGTAGCCGTGCCGCTCTTGTTTTGGGCTGGAGTGCTGATCTTTAGACGCAATCTCGGCGAGGGGCAACGACTTATTCTCTTCCTCACTGGCACAGGGTTAGCCCTCACCATCGTGGTCGAAGTGATTGTGCTTTCTGGCGATATTGGGCGTATGAACACCGTTTTCAAACTCTATCTTCAAGCGTGGACTTTCTTTGCCCTCAGCGCAGGCGCATCCTTAGGCTGGTTGCTCTCTGAAATATCAAAATGGACAGAAAAATGGCAAAGTGCATGGAAAACAGTAGCCCTCATCTTGCTCGTTGGCGTACTTCTCTTCTCTATTACTGGCACTCTCGACAAAATGCGCGACCGCGTCCAATCTGATGCGCCTGCTGGTTTAGACGGCATGAAGTATATGGAAACCGCCTCCTATTTTAGTGAAGGTGCAATGGAGTTAGGTCAAGATTACAAAGGCATTCTCTGGATGCGAGAAAATGTCGAAAATTCCCCCGTCATAGTCGAAGCAAATACCCCCGAATATAGATGGAGCAATAGATACACCATCTACACCGGCTTACCCGGCGTCCTCGGCTGGAACTGGCATCAACGCCAACAACGCGCCTTAAATCCGCCCAATTTGGTCACAGATCGCGTGGCAGAAATCCAAGCCTTTTATGAAACAACCAATATAGATGAAGCCTTAGCCTTTATAGAGAAATATGACGTTGAATATATTGTTGTCGGGCAAGTAGAACAGAATTATTATTCAGGCATAGGCTTGGGTAAATTTGCACGGGAAGAAGGGATATTGTGGAAAGAAGTCTTCCACGAGGGA
>CAZAWS010000071.1:0-7661 GCA_964488755.1 uncultured Anaerolineaceae bacterium
GCCGCAAATCCCAACGCCTGCGTCTGCGTCCCCCTCCCCGTATTCCACGTTAGCACCAACTCCTCCTTTGCGCGGGTGATGCCTACATATAATAGGCGCAACCGCTCGCGCACATAATCCGTGCGCGCCGCAAGGGTTGCCTGCCCCTCGCTGTACCAATCGTATTCGCCCGTCTGCGTGGCGGTATCTAGCTGGGCTAGGGCTTCGGCTTCAAGATTTAAGTTATCCCTTAAAAACCATTTCTCCGAAATATAGCTGTCGTTCGGCTGTCCGGCGGGGAAAGTATAATTATTCACCGAAGTCAAATAAACCCGATCCCACTCCAGCCCCTTCGCCTTGTGCATGGTCGCCACGACCACTTTTCCCTTGTGATTAGATGGATCAAACCCCGCATCCTCCGCCGAAAAGCCGATGAATTTACGCTGGTTTTTGGCAATCACCGCCAATTCCCCCGTCAACTCTGGGAGCCGCCAATCGAGATGGTCGTTCGCCGCCTGTTTTAGCACCAACGCCAATTTATGCGCCAGAGCCAAATCTGCGGCTTCGGTGAAAAGGTCTTGCGCCAGCGTTAAAATTAATTGATCGATGGGAAGAGTGACCGCATCTAGCCAGCGTGTGACCGTTTCTCTGAAAAGCAAAATTTCTTGGATGACTTCCTCCGCTTCCTCCTCGTGTAAACTTGCCAGCACGTCATCAGCGTGGGAGGGGGCGAGGAGCATTTCCGTTTTCCCCGTCTTGCGAATCAGCGCGGTGACATACTTATACAGTTCGGCGTAGTCTTCATCTTTTCCCCATTCTTTACGCCAGACTTGATAAACGCGAGCCAATTTCCGCGCCGATTGTGGGTCAGAAAGATATTGGATGATATTCCCCAACGCCCCAGCCGTTTGCCGCGTCGATTGCGTAGATGTGAGCAACTCCACGACTTCGATGCCTTCTTTTTTGAGCGCGTCTGCTAAATCTGCGCCACCTTTATTATAGGGGGTGAGAATGGCGCAAGTTTTATCTTGATTTTCTGGCAACCACTTCTTCACTGATTTCACGAGGGCTTGCTTTTCCTGCTCGGGGCTGAATCCTTTGTTGATGAGCTGCACCCCAGCCCAATTCACGGGCGGGTTCGGTTGCGGATCGTTGGGGGCAGTCGGCTCGATATAGGGCAATCCAAGTGCATTACGGGCACCCAAGTTCGGATGTTCATCCATCACCCAATTTATAAGCTGATTTGCCAAATCGATCACGGCGGGTTGCGAACGCCCAGAGTTGGGCAGCTCGCGGCTGTAATCGGCTTCGTGAGCAATAAAATCGCGCAAAAGTTGCGGATTTGCGGTGGTGAAGGTCTCGAAAATTGCCTGATTTGGATCGCCAACGCGCACCCAGTTGCCTTGTGCTGAGCCTGTCGAAGTGCCGCTCAGTAGGCGCAGAATTTTCTCTTGGGTTTGGCTGGAATCTTGAGCTTCGTCTTCGAGAATATAGGGGAAACGGTAGCGCAGACGCTCGCGGAAATCGGGATCGCGCTCGAGGAGATCGAGAGAAAGACGGATGAGATCATCAAAATCAACCGCGCCGCGATAGGTGAGGGCGCGCTGATAATCGGTGTAAATGGCGAGACCCATTTCGGCGAGCGGGAGCGGCGCGGGCTGGTTGGTAAGGTTCGCATGGAGGTGTTCGGGCATAATGCGGCGATCTTTTGCAGAGCGAACGAAGGCGTTGGCGAGGCTTTCCAGCATATAGGGGAGCTGCTGACGGCGCACCCAATCGGCTTTGGATTCATCGAGATTTGGGTCGAGATACTCATCAAGCGCATGCGGATTTGCCGCCAGCCAAGCATTTACCGCTTCTCGGCGAATAAAATCGGCTTCGCGCTGGTCGATGATGTTGAATCGCTCTTCCAGCCCAACCACGCTCGGTTTTTCGCGCACAATATCGTGCGCCAGCCCATGCAAGGTGCGAACTCTATAGCCGACGCGCGGCAATAATCCGCGCTCGGTGATGAATTCGTTGATTCTATTCGAGAAGTTATCCACCGCCGAATTAACCAGCGTGACGATGAGAACTTCTTGCTCTGTGTCTAATTCTCCACGTCCGATAATTTCGGCGGCGAGGGCTGAGAGGGTGAAGGTCTTGCCTGATCCCGGCACGGCAGAGATTCCCATTGTGCCGTGGGTGTAGGCGATGATTTTTTGCTGGGAGGGGCGGAAGGTGATGGTCATAGTTTTATCCACAGATTGCACAGAAATTTTGTTTTAGGGTTAGATGGTTTTGTTCTTGTTTTTAACGCGAATGTGCGCGAATGAGCGAATTACGCGAATTTTTTAAAGTTTTTGTGTCAAGTGTTCTTTTATCTCTACAAATTTACTCAACATCCCCTCTCGTCTTGACCATTCTTCTATTTCTTTGATGTCAATCTCTTGAGCTAGGGCGACATATCCCGCTTGTACCAAAGATTGTTTGTCATTCCAATGATAATATCCCGCAAGACGATCTTTTACGCAATCCGTTGGGGAAATGATTCGTAAAATTCCTGTTGCCACTTCCTTTTCTACGATATTTTCAATTACTTCTTCACCGATAGCAAGAGGACCCGCTGGAAATTCGACAAAAAGTTGCGTTTCTTTATTCGTGAAGTATTTTCCTTTTTCTTGAAATCCAAGTTCAAGCATTAGGGTTTTGATTTTTTTATATTTGGTCGCGTAGACGTTTATCAAATCTAAATCTTTAGAAACGTATTTATTATTGCTGTAAATTGTCACAGCACTACCACCAGACAGAACAACCTCAATGCCAGATTTTTTTAAGTGAGATTGTATATACGCGCTTAATTCTGCTTCATTCATTTGGCTAATTTTTTTCATAGCGGCTTTCCCTTTCTTCTTGGTCTACGTCTATTCATTTCCAAATTTTCGCGTATGTCTTCGGGATAAAAAGTATATGCCTTTTCTAGCAAAGCCTGTAATTCTTTCAAAAATGGATAGCGGGGATTGAATTCATATAGTCGCGTTCGCCCCACTTTTCTGCTGACCAAAATCCCACCTTTTTCTAATTTGTCCAATTGTTGCTGAATGGCATAGAGTGTTGCGTCAAAGAAACGCGTAATTTCGCGCGCATATCCTGCGTCGCGCTTTAGGATGAAGATGAGGACACGTTCGCTATTTTCAGAGCCGAGTAGAGGAGATAACATTTTTATTGACCATTATTTTTAGTTATAAGACTAATTGTATTGGTCATTATATCAAAGTTTGGTAGCTTACGTTATATTAAAGTTTGGTTTTACATGGTTCTTATGTCAGGTCAACCTATACCGTCACTTATTTTCTAATCTCAAAAATGCGATAAAATCTTCTCTATGAAAATTTACCTTGATTCCATCGGCTGTAGGCTCAATCAGGCTGAGATAGAAAAAATAGCTCTTCAATTTCGCGCCGCGGGGCATGAGATTGTTGGTACTGCTGAAAATGCAGATTTGGCGGTCGTTAATACCTGCACCGTGACGCGCAACGCCGCGGCAGATTCGCGCAAAGTTATTCGGCGTGCGAGAAATGCAGGCATAGAGGAAATCATCGCCACAGGTTGCTGGGCAACGATGGAGCCAGAGAAAGCGGCAGAACTTTCTCAGCATGTTGTTCTTAACGATGAAAAAGAAAATTTAGTTGCCAACTATCTCAACATTAAACCTGAAATCCATCGGGCTGAACTTACCGAAGCCTTTGACCTTAAACCCCTCCAAAGAATTCCGCTTCCCGGATACCGTGCTCGCACTCGTGCTTTTATCAAGGTGCAAGATGGTTGTGATAATGAATGTACCTTCTGTATCACGACAGTTGCACGTGGGGCAGGAATTTCGCGTCCCCTTAATGAAATTATCGCCGACATTCAATCTGCGCTGGATGGGGGGGCGAAAGAAGTTGTCTTGACGGGCGTGCATCTGGGGTCGTGGGAAAGCCCCCATCCTAGCCTTCCCCCGATGGGGGAAGGAACGGGTTTCTCCCCCCATCGGGGGGAGATTAAAGAGGGGGGTAGGATGGGGGCATTAATTCAATCCATCCTCGAGCAGACTTCTATTCCCCGCCTGCGCCTTTCTTCTTTAGAGCCGTGGAATATAGAATCCGACTTCTTCAAACTCTGGCGTGACTCGCGCCTTATGCCTCATCTTCACCTTCCCTTGCAATCGGGAAGTGATACCGTTCTTCGCAGAATGAGGCGTAATACCACGCGAGAAGAATTTAGAGCCTTGATCGCTTCTGCCCGTGAGGTCATGCCCGATGTGGCTATCACAACAGATATTATTGCCGGATTTCCCGGCGAAACTGAAGAAGAATTCGCTGAAACCCTAGAATTTGTGCAAGAAATCGGTTTTTCAGGTGGGCATATCTTCACCTATTCCCCCCGCGAAGGAACTCCCGCCTCACGGATGAAAAAACAATTAGATAAGAAAACGCGCAAATCGCGCAATGCTAAATTGCGGGAAATTTTTGCAGATATGGAACTGAATTATCGTAAAAAGTTTATTGGTAGAGCAATGGATGTTTTGTGGGAATCTAGCCAGAAATTGGATAATGGTAGTTTTCAAATGCAAGGTTTATCGGAAAATTATCTGCGTGTGCGCGCAATAGCCTCCGAGCCGAGATGGAATCAGATTGATAAAGTTTCTTTGGTAAAAATAGAGGGGGATGTGATTTTGGGTGAAATTCTTTAGCAGGCGCATGGGATTGAAATCCCACGCTAAAAGACCAAGTCCGCTTTAAACGGACTCCCTATATCAGCCTATGAATTCATTCATAGCTTTTTACAAATTCTCTCAAATCTGATTTCAAAATTCTCTCCAACTCTTTAAAATTCTCCTCGTGGGTCTCAAGAAATAAAAAGCCAAAAACAGGGAATTCCCTATAATCAATTTTCCGCAACTCAAGCGGATTCTCGAAACTTGCCAAGAGCGCGTCATAATTAAACCCAGCGATTTCTTCCCCTGCATAGCCTGTGGAATTGTCTAGCACTACCAAGCTGTATAGTTTTCCTGCTCGCGAGGATAGAATCTCATCCCAATCAGGTTTCTTGTTTTCAAAATAATAAACGTAGGGATTAAATCCATAAGCGGACGCGGTCATATCTGCTGTAGTACACCACCCCCCAAATCGAAGCGGATTAACTTCAATTGGCACAATCTTACCTTCATCATTACGCCGAACTTCAACATGGACGGGGAAATTGCTCATCTTTGCCAAATTGCCAATTTCTTGAAGCCAATTTGTGAAATCGCCTAGATTTTCTTCAATCACTTCCTTCGATGTGATGTAAATCCTGTCACTCACATCGTTTGCCGAGGAAAAGAGATGTTTGTAGATGCCCAAAATAACGGGCTTACCATTTTCATCAAAATAGGAATCAAAGGCAAATTCTTCGCCCTCTATATTTTCTTCGATAATGAAGGTGGTTGTATCTAAAACTTCGGCGGGGTAAAGTTCGTCTTTTTGGGCAGTTTCTGTTTTTATCGCCTCTTTCACATCTTCCCATTCATCCATGCTCGAAACTTTATGCACGCCTAAGCTAAAAAATCCTACATTAGGTTTGATGATGAAGGGGAGTGGAATTTCGTCAATGATTAAATCGTCTAATTCAGAGAGAGTAACTTCTTGAAAATAGAAATTAGGGAGCATGGGGTGCATTAGCTCGCGGAATTTCGCCTTATTTTTGAAAATTTCAATTTTTGCAGGCAAATCGGTAAAGGCTAAGTTTTCTGCAATCCAGCCAATCGCGTTTTCTGAGTTGGTGTAAATACGTGCGTCAGTGTTTGCGCGTAGCCAGTTTATTGCGTCTCGTTCAGGTAAAAGATTATCAGCGGCACCCAAGCCAAAACCTGCGCTGAGCGGCATTGAAGTGTCACGCGCGGCTTCGGTGTCCACAATCGGGATGCCAAATTTAGTGCTGGTCTCTTTCAAAAAATCCGAAAGGTAGGGTTTGTCTACAAGAATCATTTTAATCCCCCCAGAGATTCGAGCCATTCTATCCAGTTATGAAAATGCAAACATTCTTCTCGAATAGAATCTAATCCTATTTCTTTGATTGCCAATGCCCCATCAAGTGGTTTTTTATATTCAGGGTAGAGTGCTAATAATCGCTTGGAAGGTGCCGTTTGTGGATTATCATTTATGTCTTCGGGGGTAGGGAAGTTCTGTCTTATTCGAAGTAAATCAGCTGATAAATTGGGTATCGAGAGTGCCTGTGCTGTAGTGTCAGGAGAGACAAAAAGTAAGGCTTCAAATTCGTGCACTTGTAGATAGGGGTGAAAACGTGGATTGTTAATTTTTTCTTGGAAAACACCTTCAAGGTAAAGGGCTTTGTCAACGCCCTTTTGAGGGAGGGAAGTTTCTTTTGCTGGGAAATCATTTGGCAATCCGTAAAGGTCGTACATCGTTGAAACAGCAACTGCATTCGTGTCGTTTAATAGTCTGGAAATTTCTTGATTTGCTTGACGGTAGGAAGTTATACCGCCTTTAAATTTGTTTCCTTGTTTAGTGCGTTTGGTAGATAGAATCACAGCTTGCACATCTACGTTGTACGCCCATAAATACTCTCGAAGTATTTCTCGAATAAAAGTTTCTTCTGTTTGCCCTTCTACTGAAACAAGAACGCGATTCATTGTGGTCTGCCCCCAAGTAAATTTTTCTCCCATAAATCGCCCATGCCGTAATCGTCTATCCAGTTTTCTAAATCAGCTTCTTGGAAACGTCTAAAGGTAGATTTTCCTTCTACTCTGTCTACTACAACAATATCTTCGGGACCAAATTGATTGACCAAAGGAACAGATTGGGTAGAAATAATCACTTGAGTTTTTTCTGCCGCACTTTGGATTAACGCGGCTAAAACAGTAATTGCATAAGGGTGTAGCCCTAATTCAGGCTCGTCTATTAAAATGGTTGCAGGTAAGTTGGGTTGAAGCAATAAGGTAGCTAAACAGATAAAGCGGAGTGTCCCGTCTGATAAAGCGTTCGCATCAAAATAAAAATCTGCGCCCTTCTCATGCCATTCTAGCCGGATGGTTTTTTCATTGAGGGGATCTGATCTAAGATTAAAATCATCAAAAAAGGGGGCTACCATTTGGATAGTTGAAACGATTTTTTGATAATGCCCATTGTTTTTTTCGCGTAAAAGATATAAAAAAGCGGCCAAATTTGAAGCGTCTGCTCTTAAATTTTCATTGTCGTTTATATTACCTTTTTGTTTAACTTTTGCGCTTTTGCTTGTGTCGTGAAAATGATAGACTTTCCAGCTTTTTATTGTATGAAAAACATAATATGCTACTGTTCTTTCTTTGTGTGTTCGCAGTGTCTTTACAAGACGGGTTTCGCGATGCCCTGAACCCAGTTCTTCTGTGTAGGGTGTTGTGTATTCTCCAGAATAAAAAGATACTGTTTCTGTACCGAAAATGAGCGTGTCACTTGATGCTGGTATAAGAGATATATCGTATTTGTTTGCAGAAAAAGAAAGGCTTAGTTCAAGAGTTTCGCTCTGTTTTTGACCAAAGTGCAGTAAGCTATCCGCTCCACCTTCTTTGGCAATATATAGCTGTAAGTTTTCATTTATAATTTGATTGAGTAGTTTAAATACAGAAATAAAATTAGTTTTCCCCGACCCATTTGCGCCAATGAAGATATTCAAAGAGTTTA
>CAZAWS010000072.1:0-5806 GCA_964488755.1 uncultured Anaerolineaceae bacterium
CAGAGTGGTCTTATATTTTGGGGACTTGCTATCTAAAAAACAAAGAAGCTCCATCTTATTATCAGGATTTAATAAATCACCTGAATTCTCTGAAAGGTTATGCAGGATGGTTTACAGAAAATTATGGTGGTATTGTCTGTGAAAATGGAGATGCCACTCAAAAAGATGGCAGAAAAAAACCGTGGCAAATTTACAACACAAAAAAACTAGATGCAATTCGCACAGAAATAGATAATTTGGAACTCTCAGAAGTAGAAAGAGCTGTTGCCCTTACTTCACTTATCCTTGCTATGGATGAAGTAGATAGCACTATGGGGCATTATGCCTCTTATCTAAGAAAATGGTCAAAGCGTTCCTATAAAAAACTCTGCTTGAAAGTACCGCGTTTATTTGTGAACTATAAAAAAAATAAAATTATAAAAGACGATATTTTCAATGTGTTGGATGATGTTCAAGTGGATTTTGCTTATCTTGACCCTCCTTATGGTTCAAATAACGAAAAAATGCCTCCATCCAGAGTGCGTTATGCCAGTTATTATCATCTCTGGACAACAATCATTAAAAATGACCAGCCAGAAATTTTCGGAAAAGTTTCTCGTAGAAAAGATTCATCAGATATGCAAGCCGCGTCTGTCTTTGAAGAATTTAGAAAAGATGATGACGGGAGTTTTTTAGCCGTAAAAGCGATAGAAAAATTGATTGGCAAAGTAAACGCTCGCTATGTAGCTCTTTCTTATAGTTCAGGTGGTAGAGCAACAGCCGAACAACTTAACACAGCCTTGCTGAAACATGGTGAAATTATCAAGACCGTAGAAATTAACTATAAAAAAAATGTGATGGCAGGCATGACATGGACGAACGAATGGACAAAATCTGCTGAAGAACCCAATCGCGAATTTATATTTTTAATTGAAAAGTCATAAGCTTTCTAAGCAAAGAGTAAAAAATAATGAATTGGCTCTTATCCCCCCCTTCAAAAAATGATTTCCTACGCCTTTTGCGCGCGTGGAAATTTTGGCTTATATTCTCCCTTTTAGGCGCGGCAATTGGCGCGGGGATTTACTTTATCTTCCCTCCAGATTATCGCGCGCAGGCAACAGTGGTCGTAGATTTCAATCTCGAAGAATCGTGGGAGCAAATTCCTGACCGTGAGCTTTTCTACTATCTCGAACGGGAATCGCGGAAGCTGGTTGAAGTGGCGTGGGCAGATGAAACGGTAGATGCTGTTGCTCAGGAATTTGCTGATTTAACGGTATCCGGTTTACGTCAAGAGCGTCTCGCACTGTCTCAACCTCAAGATGGGGCGTGGCATTTTTACGCCGATGACGCTGATTCCGCGCGCGCGGAGAAAATCGTCCAAATTTGGGCAGAGAATTTTAATCAACAAGTTCAAGATGGAACGGCGAATGCGTTAGCACTAAATGCCTTGAAATCCGCGCTAGAAAATGGTGATGTTACTTTGGCAGATGTTGAGAAAGATATTGCAAAGCTAGAGAGCGAGAGTTTGGGGATTAGCGCATACCTGCAAACGTCTTTGAGCCAAAAAGAAGATTTGCCTATTGAGCGCACGGCTTCGCTGGCTGAATATGTTTTTTTCGGCGCAACAGCGATGCTTCTATTAAGTGCCGTGTGGATTTTGTTTTCAGGAAAAGCGCATGAGTAAAGAAGCCACAAAGAAAACCTTTGTGAACGCTGTGCCTTTGCGGGTAAATTTAGAGAAAATCTCCCGTTTTCTATGGGGGCTTGTTTTGCTGACTTTGCCGATTACATCTTTTCGCTTTTTCCCTCTTTTAGGCAAACATACTTACGTTCGTCCCTTGGCATTTTACCCTTTGGCTTTACTTTATCTGGTTTTGTTTTTGCGCTTATTGAAAAAAGAAATAAAACTGCCATGGAGCAACGCTCTTTTGCCCCTCTTACTCTTTTTTATCTTCACCGTTTTTGCCACTGCACGCGGCGCGCTTCTTGCGCCCATCCCCTTACATGGAAATGAGTATTGGGGGCGCGCTATCCGTGCCTTCATCACCTTTGGGATTGGGCTATCTTTCTTTCTTGCCGCACTTTGGATGCACAGAGACGAAAACGATTTGCGGCACTCACTCAAATGGCTTTACGCTGGGCTTTTTATCACCATTTTATGGGTGGGCGTACAGGCAATTGCCCTACATACGCCTTTGCTCAAAAAAGGACAAGTTTCTGCATGGCAAGAGCTTTTTTCAGTACGCGGGTTAACAAAAGTCCGCCGCGTTTCAGGCTTTGCCTTTGAAGCCTCTTGGCTGGCAGGGCAGTTAGTCACGCTTTATATTCCTTGGCTTTTTGCCTCAATACTTACTCATTTTCGCGTTTCAAAATATAAATGGCTAGAGCCTTTGCTTCTTCTCGGTGCGATTGCCTCCCTTTTGCTTACTTTTTCACGCGGCGGGATGCTCATTGCCATTATTGCAGCAGGACTAACCCTACTCATTAGCGGCAGAAAGGCAATTTCACATGCTTTTGCTTGGTTCTTTAACCGCCAAGACGCAGAGAACGCCAAGAAAAACTCAGGAAGAATAAAAGAAAAAACAAAAAAAACTCCGCGTTCTTGGCGGTTCAGCAGTTCAAAGCTAGTTCATTATGCCACTCGAATCATTCTACTCCTTCTCATTATCACAATGCTTTGGGGCGGCGTTGCCTTCATTGCCCAACAAGAATATGTCTCTCGTTTGTGGACGGTAGAAGCAAATGGTATCTCAGATTATTTTATACAAATCAACGCGGGGGGGCGGCTCACCTATCTTTGGGCGGCGGCAAAAGTTTATACAGCGCACCCCATTTTGGGAACAGGCTTAGGAAGCACAGGCTTTTACCTTTTTCAAGAATATCCCGATTGGGCAATGGTCAATAATCCCGAAGTTGCCCGCCAACTTAGCCCGACCACCAATTTGTATCCCAATGCAAAAAATCTATATTTGCGCCTTTTAGTTGAAACAGGCATTATCGGTTTTTTCATTTTCGGCAGTTTTCTTTTTGCCATTCTCGCTCAAATTGGCATCGCCCTACAACGCAATAAATTTCTTGGCATTGCCGGGTTATTCTCGTTTTTTGCCATCATCAGCTATTATCTCATGCAAGATTCTTTCGCGATGGCAGAGCTATGGATTAATTTTGGCATCGTCTTGGGCATAACACAGCACTTTTCACAGGAGATTTCATGATCGTTTTATCCGTTGGCATGCCTCGCGCTGGCTCAGGCTGGCACTACAATATCATCCACGATTTGATGGATGCCGCAGGTTACGATGAAGCCCGCGAAATCCGTGAAAAATATAGATTGCAAAAAATTCTCACCGAAGTAAATTGCAATATCGGTGTTTTATCTTTAAGACGATTGGCGATGGTCAGCCTGCCCGCGTTAATGGGGCGGGATTTTGTGCTCAAAGCGCACGCGGGGCCCACAACTTGGTCGCGGACGCTCGTGTCTCTAGGCTTGCTACTGCCCATCTACATCTACCGTGACCCGCGCGATGCGATGCTCTCGGCATTCGAATATGGTCAACGCTCTATTGCCAAAGGTCGCCCAAATTTCTTTTCTAAGCTCAGCAATTTTGATGAAACCCTCAATTTTATGGCAGACTATGTAGATATTTGGGCAAAATGGATGAAAGAGAAAAACACCCTCACCGCCCGCTACGAAGATTTGTTGATAGATTACGATACTGAGATGAAAAAACTTCTTGAATATCTCAACTTAGATGCAAACGAAGAAAAGTATCAAAAAGTAATCGAAGAATATCGTCCGGGAAAAGCGGAAGCGGGGCAAGAAGGGTTACATTTCTTTAAAGGGAAAATGGGTCGGTACAAAGAAGCGTATACCAACGATCAGCAAGCCCAAATTCGCGCGCGTTTCGGTTCTTCCATCCAAGAAATGGGATACGAGATTTGAAATCCTAATCCCCCTAAAACAAGCATTTTCAAGTATCATTAACTCATGCGAAAATTCAACTCACCCTACATTGCCGATTGGTTTGCCATTTCATTGCGTTGGGTCGCAATTTTTGCCTTAACGATAAGCGTGGATATAAAAAGTGGCTTTTCTGCTATTTTTTTATTGACACTTTTGGCATTATGGAACTTGGGTTTGAGCGTAATGGGCGGGCTAAATATCCGTTTAAATTACCACCGTCAAATATCCATTTTCGTTGATATTATTTTCTCCCTAATTCTCTTTTGGACGCAGGGTGGGCTAGCAGGGGTTTTTTACGGGATTGCCTTATTACCCATATTGAGTGGCGCAATTTATTTTGAGATTTTAGGCAGTATGGTTGCGGCAGGCGTAATGGCGGTAAGCACTCTTGCTTATGCCTATTTCTTTATGCCTGCTGGCTCAATAATAGCAGGAGTGATTGGCGCAACAGTGACTTTGCTTCTGGGGCTTTTATTTGGCTTTTTGAGTCATCAGCTCATAGAGAGTTTACGCCACCTGCGAGAAAAGCAAGAAAAAAAAGAGAAAAAACGCCAAAGGGTAGAAAACGAACGCTTGCGCACTGTTTATGACCTTACCATCACCCTAAACGCGACGCTTAACTACAAACGTGTTTTAGAATCTGCGCTTGACTTAAGCGTAAGAGCCTTGTACCCAGAAAAAGATGAAGATTTTAACGATAAAATTGTGAGTGCCGTTTTGCTTTTTGTGGGGAATAGGCTCATAGTAAAAACTGCTCGCCGATTCACCCGTGCCGACATGAAACTTGTTTTTAAGGGCGATGATGGCATCTTAGGCACGTCTATTTCAGAAGGGGAATCTGTTCTTACGAAAAATCTAGGAGAAGATGCCGAACTAAACCGCGTAATTGCTTTACGGAGCTGCACTTCTAGCTACGCAGTGCCCCTGCGTACGGGATTTACCGTTTATGGCGTTTTGCTTTTTTCTCACCCAGAGCCTAATTTTTTCACCGTAGAGCGGCGAGAAATGCTAGAGTTAATTGGGCGACAATCGGTAATTGCTATTCAAAACGCTCGCCTATATCAAGACTTAATTGAAGAGAAAGAACGCATGATTGAAGTGCAAGAAGAGGCGCGCAAGAAACTTGCCCGTGATTTGCACGATGGACCTACGCAATCTGTTGCTGCAATTGCTATGCGTCTAAACTTAATTCGCATGATGCTTACCCGCGCCCCCGACAAAGTTGAAGATGAACTCATTCGCGCCGAAGATTTAGCTCGCAGAACGACCAAAGAAATTCGTCACATGCTCTTTACACTTCGCCCACTTATCCTTGAATCGCAGGGCTTGCGCGCCGCCCTCGAATCGATGGCAGAAAAGATGCAAGAAACCTTTGGCCAAGCTGTAGCTATTGATTTAAACGATAAAATTATCGAAAAACTTGAAATGGGGAAACAAGGCGTTATCTTCTTTATCTCAGAAGAAGCCGTCAATAATGCCCGTAAACATGCTGAAGCACCTGTAATTACAGTCCGTTTGCGCTATTTAGACCATGGCATTGTTGTTCTTGAAATTATAGACAAAGGGAAAGGCTTTGATGTTAAAGCCGTTAGAGACAACTATGAAAGCCGAGGCAGTTTGGGGATGATTAATCTCGAAGAACGCACCGAATTGCTCAACGGACGACTTCATATCGATTCTGCGCCCGGTAAAGGGACAAATGTGCAAATCTTTATTCCACTAACCGAAGAAGCCGCCGACCGTCTCCACCGCACCCAATAGAAGAGGCTCCCCATGCCATCAGTTGCAAATTTATATTATTTTTTTCACGAGGGAAAAGGCTTCTCCGAGGGAAAAGGCTTCTCCGAGGGAGAAGGCTTCCCC
>CAZAWS010000072.1:5906-7598 GCA_964488755.1 uncultured Anaerolineaceae bacterium
AAATGCAGTGATACAATTCACCCATGAACACCCTTTATATTGTCTCTACCCCCATTGGCAATCTCGAAGATTTCTCTCGGCGCGCAGAGCGGATTTTGCGCGAGGTTTCTCTCATTGCGGCAGAAGATACGCGTGTAACAGGAAAATTGCTTAAACATTTTAGTATTGCTACCCCTCAAACAAGTTATTATGAGCATAATAAAGCCAGCAAATTAGATCGCGTTCTTGATGCGTTGGAAAAAGGCGATGTAGCTCTGGTTTCTGATGCAGGAACACCAGCGATCAACGACCCCGGTTATGAGTTGGTACGAGCGGCAATTGATGCCGGTCATAAAATTTCGCCCATTCCTGGGGCTTCTGCGCCTATTGCGGCATTATCGGTTTCTGGTTTGCCAACAGATTCTTTTCTTTATCTCGGTTATTTGCCACGCAAGAAAAAAGAGAGAAGAGAAAAATTGGCTGAGGTAGAGAAATTGCCTTATACGTTAATTTTCTTTGAGGCTCCGCATCGGCTTTTGAAGGCGTTGATAGATATTGAAGATGTTTTAGGGAACAGAAAAATTGTTGTGGCACGTGAGATGACGAAGCTTTACGAAGATTTTTTCCGCGGCGATGTCTCAGCCGCACGAGCATTTTTTAAGGCGCGCGGTCCACGCGGCGAGTTTGTTTTGGTGGTAGATGCTTATCACCAAGAAGATGTTAAATGGACGGAAACAAGCCTAAATGACGCGATCGTTGCGGGGATTGCCGAAGGCATCCTTCCATCTCAATTAGCTAAAAAGTTGGCAAAAGAATCCGGGTGGGCGAGAAGGGATGTCTATAATCGGATTTCTCTGATAAAATAGCCCCCGTCAATTAATTATATTTAAGGAGTTAGAAATGGATAAAGAAAGCACTACTTTTCATAATGAAAATGCGGTTTTCCGCATTGCAATGTGGTCAAATATCGTTGCTTGGTTAGCTTTGGTTCTTTCGCTTTTGATGTTTGTGAACACAATGTATTCAATTACATCTCAATGGGCGATGCTTTCACAATCGCTTCCCCCAGAAATTTTAGGTAAAATTGCCGCGTTTGCTGGCGTTTTTTCTGAACCTATTCTTGGTGGTGTTTTTGTTTTTCTGGTTTTGCGTGGTCTTTCGCAAGGTTTATACTTGGCGATGGATTTTTATATGGACAATGAAGATGTAGAGGATGAGGATGAGGTTGAGGTTGAAGAAACCGAAGCCAAAACCGAAGCCGAATAAGTCTAGTTTTCCTTTAAATTTAAAAGCCGAGTGATACTCTATCACTCGGCTTTTTTATTTATTGTCACAATCTCTTATTCGTAAACGTCCAGGCCTCAGACTTTAGACATAAGATTTGCTGAAAACAACTAAATTTCGAAGCCTTTATGGCAGTTGCTCAAAATTTTGACGGTCAAATAGGGTAGTGCACGTAATTTTAGTCACACTCCCCCTCAAAAAATCACTCCAGCCGCCGTCCTCTACGGCGGTCTTCTCATAAACCGCCGCTGGGTTCAGCGGCTAGAGCAGAGGAGTGTGACCAATGACAACAATACCGCAATTTGCTGGAAATTGTTATCCCAAAAGAAATTGCTTTTGCTTATAGGCGTTTTCTCCTTAGTTTTGTGCGAAACTCTCTACCGTACATCTTTAGGGAGCACTAAAAGGTTGTTGGAACTTCCCTCACCC
>CAZAWS010000073.1:0-7546 GCA_964488755.1 uncultured Anaerolineaceae bacterium
AACCTGCCTGATCCGTAAAATCCGCGTTCTATTTTGAGACCCCTGAACGCTTACGTTTTTTGTTCAGTTCTTACAAGCAGTATGCCAAAAAATTGTAAAAAATTTACGACACCTCTACCGCAAAAATTTCATCACAGCCTTTTTACGATAACGTGCTATTGGCTGTCCTAAACGCTCTTCATATTCTCCCTTATAAGGCAATTCAGCCAAAATAAGCGGGTTTGAGAAAACATAGTCTAATTTCATTGCTTCAAAATACTCATCGCCACGCCCGTCCTTATGAAGTTGGAAGTATTCGTAGCTGTTAATCAAGCCATCCATATTAACGATGGTGCGATTTTCGATAAAATAACCTAAATTACCGCCCCCCGTCATGCCGATTAATGCCCCCTCTTCGGTATTCTCTTCTACAACTGCGATAATCTCCATATATTCGTGTCCATTGTGAGCCACACCATAGGGCATAAGGTGAGCAAGGCGCATATAAAAATTTTGCGCCCAAAAGAAGGCAAGCAGAATTGTTGCCAAATAGGCAAAGTTACGTACGGATTCGCTACGCTGTACCAGAGAAAGAAAAAGAAGATCTAAAAGAAGGGCAAAAATCAATAAAGTAAAAATAAGTTGAGCGACCCAGTACCACTCTTTTACAGCGGAGTAGCCAGTGGCATGGTAAAAGATGACTTGGGCAACCGCGCCAACGAATAACGGTAGCAAGCCCAAGTTCACGCTCGCCCGCATCGCTCTTTTTTTATTGAGGAGCAAGATGATAATGATGAGTATCACGATAAGGGAAAAAAGTTGCCAGTAGGCTGAATCCTTATCTGAATAACCCGCCCAACGGGTGAGGGTGTCACGCATCCAAATTGTGAACCGTGAAAAAAATCCCCAAGCGTTGAAGTCTGAATCAGGCTTTGGGTCTAATCCGAAAAAGGTATATTTACGATTTGCTGAGCCGCCATAAACATTGCCAGACAAACTGCCCCACCAACGTTTGACCTGCCCGCTAACAGGGCTGGGTGTGCCAAAATAAAGCTGATTGAAAAGCATATAAACGCCTAACGCCCCACCAACAATGCCAAAATAGGCAAAGCCTTCGCTAAGCCAAGTTTTCCAGTTTACACGCAAAAGTTCTATGGGGGAAATTTTCTCTCGCTCCCGCTTAGGAGAAAGATAGCGCACGCCGAAACGAGTAATTAGCAAAGGGATAAGATTGATGAGCAAAACGCTACGCGGGAAACTTTCGATAAATCCCACCCGCTGTAAAAGGGGGATTGCCAGAAAGATAATTGCAATTGAGGTAAAGAAAGCTGTGGCTATACGCAAAACAAGAGCGCGTGCACTTATATTACGCGGATGCTGGTACAAGCCAGAGAAATAATAAATAAGAAGGGAAATAGCAATAAAAAGTAAAGTGATTTTTAGGGTGCTTTCACCAAAAAGATAGTATTCTTTCATGCCAACTTTATAAATTATATTGGCGAAGGTGAAAAAGAGAATGCCGAGAATATCGCTAAGCAAAAGATAGCGCAGGGGCGTTTTACGAAAAACAAGATATATACCAGAGAAAAGGACAAAGAAAATAGTATCTAAACGGCTGAACATAACCATCACAGCCAGAAGTGCGAAGATGATTATTTCTTTGCGTGTTAGAGGTTCTATGCGCCATTTCCGTTCTAATTTTTCAGCATAATATAGAAAGAGAAGGATTGAGAATGCGACAAGTCCTGTTTCTAAACCGAATTGTGCAGTTGTGGCATAGATATAAAAATTAAATGCCCAGAAGGTCGCTACCAGAATAGCAATTACCTGCGATAGGGTGTTTGAAATGAGTCTATAAAGTAAAATCGCTGATCCTGCGTGAAGTGCACCCATCACTAGAATAAGAATGCGGAGGGGCAATACTAAATCAAAACGCGCTAAGGAAAAGATGGGGATATTAACCAATAACCAAAGCGGATGATAACCATTGGATAAGTTTATGCCGTCAAAAGTACTCCCCAAGCCTTCGCTGATATTTTGAGCAACTTTGAAATAATAATAAGCATCATCACGCGTGAACCAGCGATTAGGAAAGTTATGCGCGTCTGAAAAGGCGGCGTAGCCTGCGCCCGCCATGATGGCGATAAAAAGAATGAGTTCAAAGAGTTTTTCTTTTTTCATAAAAAGGAACCGCCAAAACGCAAAGAACGCCGAGTTTTTTCGTTTTTTTGTATCAGAACCGACCGTAAATACCCCTGTGTCAAGAATATGGGATATTTTTCGTTAAAAAGGATTATTTTCATTTTTTCTCCTTTCTAAAAATACCAGCTAAATCATCACCGCGATCATGGCGGACGAAGGCTTCTAATAATTTTTTATTAAGTTGAACCGAGCCGATAATAATGAGCAAAAAACCGCCAATGAGCAAAATCCAATCTCGAATCAGGGTTGGTAAAAACTGTAAGGCGATGATACGAAAAACGGATTTCACTGATCCATGCAAAATGACGGGGGTGAGTAATTTTCCGACCCCAACGCCAAAGAGAAAAATGCCGATCGCGAAAAGAAGCATCCAAATTTGCATACTTCGACTAGGTTCTAGCCAACGCCAAAAACTCGCCCGCAGATAAATTGAGAGCGTATCTTTGAACGCACCAAAGATATTGCTCGAACTCATTCTGCCTAAATTACCACTGCGCTTATAAATAATCTTGACCGGGTATTCAACAATTTTATAACCAAAACGTGAAGCAGCAAGGAGCAACTCTATATCGAAAGCAAATCGACTTATGCTCAAACGTGGGACAGTGGCTTCTAGCACTTCGCGTTTGAATAGCTTAATCCCCGTTTGCGTATCAGAAATAGATAATCCAAAAAGAAAAGATACGCTCTGGCGATAGGTGTTGCTCATCATACGCCGCGCCCAGGGGAATTGGTTCTCGCTCATATCCTTTACGCCAGCAACGATATCTGCGTTTTCTTCTTCCATAATTTTGAGGAAATCTAGAAGGTATTCGGGGGCGATTTCTAAATCGGCATCGAGAAAGGCAATTTTTTCGCCAGAAGTAAAGCCAAAGCCATAAAAGAGCGTAGCCCCTTTGCCGCGATTTTCTTTCTGCGAAACCGCCTGTACGGGATAGCCCTCGTCTTCGGCGCGCTTGGCTTCGCTGTAGGTGTTGTCTGTGCTACCGTCATCTACTACGACCAATTCAAAATCATATTCGCACAAAATCTCGCAGACGCGCAAAATATTAGCGTAGATATTTTCGCCTTCGTTATAGGCGGGGAGGATGATGGAGAGGGAGAGAAAATCTAGAGAAGACATTGAGGTTATTTTACACCAAAAGACCCTAAAAGTTTTCAGAAACTTTTAGGGTCTCGAAAAAATATTTTCAAGTACAAAAACCAGCAACTAGCGCAATCCCGTTTCTAAACGAGAAATCACCAAGCGTTGAATTTCGCTCGTTCCTTCGTAAATTTCGGTAATTTTTGCGTCACGGAAATATCGTTCAACAGGATATTCTTTACTGTAGCCCATCCCGCCATGAATTTGCACAGAGGCGTGTGCACAAAACATCGCTGCTTCAGATGCATAAAGTTTTGCTATAGATGCGGCTAAGGTAAAACGTTCATTTGTTCTTTTAGAGCGTTCTTTTGCCATAGCGGCATTATACACAAGTAAACGAGCGGCTTCGATGCGGGTTTTCATATCAGCCAACTTGAAAGAAACTCCCTGAAATTGCCCAATCTTCTTACCAAAAGATTCACGCTCACGCGCATAGCTAAGTGCGGCACTATAAGATGCTTCTGCAATACCTAGAGCTTGCGATGCGATGCCGATTCTGCCAACATCCAAAACCGTCATGGCAATTTTGAAACCTTCCCCTTCTTTGCCAAGCATATTTTCTGCCGAACAACGATAATCTTCATAAACAATTTCGCTGGTTGCCGAAGCACGGATACCTAGCTTTGGTTCTTTTTTCCCTCGCACAAAACCGGGTTGATTTGCATCTGTGATGAAAGCCGAAATGCCCTTCGCACCTTTATCTGGACTGGTGATCACATAGACGATCACATAATCTGCAACAGGACCGCCCGTGACCCAAGACTTGCGTCCGTTGATTATATAGTCATCCCCATCCCGAACTGCACGGCTTCGCATGGTCGCCGCATCTGAACCAGACATTGGCTCTGTTAATGAGTAGGCACCTACTTTTTCGCCAGATGCAACGGGAAATACAAATTTCTTCTTTTGATCTTCTGTGCCAAATTTCAATATGCCGTGACAAAACAAGGAGTTATTCACCGACATAATTGTCCCGTGTGAGGCATCGACTTTGCTGATTTCTTCTAAGGCTAAAACATAGGCTAGGGTGTCCATCCCTGCACCGCCATAATTTTCAGGAACTTCAATACCCATAAACCCCATCTCTCCCATTTTTTTGATGGTCTCAGATGGGAACTTTCCGCTTTCGTCAAATTCTGCTGAAATAGGTTCAATTTCACTTTGGGCAAAATCTCGGGCGGCATCAAGAATCATTTTGTGTTCGTCTGTTAGGGGAAATAATGCGGTATCGCTCATTTTTTAGCTCCTTTAGTAGCAAAAAATAAAATAGGGGGATGGTTCATTAGTACGAATTTCATCCTGCAAATGCCCGCTACGTTCTCGTTTTGGGCTTGAGATGTGAATAAAAAGCTGATGTGCCGGCGTAAACGAAGGCACTCGCGTTTACGTCAGGAAAAAAGTTAGAAGCGACATCCCTGTTCGGGTCACGTTCGTCGCGAGGTTCTTCATCCAATCAAAACAACTTCCCGAGATGTTAAGTCCAACTTTCCAATAAAAGCAATTATAGCATGATGAAATGAAACATAAGAAAGAAAAAGCTGTTGAGAGTTCTTGAAATTCTCAACAGCTTTTCAGTTTTTCTTGTGTAGCTTCAGTGTTCTTTATAGGGAATTGTTGCGAATAGGCACCATAAAGACATTCTTTTCAGTTTGCTCTACAACACGCTGGGCTTTGCTACCAACCATGAAGAGATCTAAGCCGCCGCGCCCGCGAGAGGTGCTCATGATTATATCTACATCTTCTTCTTCGCCAACGCTAACGATCGTACGAACGGGCAAAGTGCCCTTAACCATTGTACGGACTTTGATGCCACTTTCTCGTAAAGATTTAGCAACTGCATTGAGGAAGTGTTCCATTTCGGCTTCTGCTTTAGAGCGGATATCTTCAATTAGTCCTGCTGGGGCACTGTAATCTTTTGGTTCGGGAACAGCGGGAACGGTGAGCAAGATAATTTCTGCATCAAAGCCTTGCGCTAGAGAGCGTGCATAGGGGAGCACGCGCTCTGAGTAAATAGAGCCATCTAGCGGAACGAGAATTTTATCTAACCTAGGTTCAGCCGATTTTCCATCTGCTGTAGTTTGGACAAAAAAAATGGGTTGGCTGATTTTTCGAATCAGTTTTTGAGATAAGCCACCGCTTGTCCAGTTGAGTTCACCTGATTTTCCGCGAGTGCTGGTAACTACGATGTCTATATCGCGCTCTTGAATAAGCATTTGCGTAGCGTCTGCAATAAATCCTGGGCGAATAACTGGCTCTATATCAAATCCTTCATTTTTTAATTTTTTCTTTACACCATCAAGATATTCTTTACGTTTAGCAAATTCTTTTTCAAATTCGTCATCAGCATTTGTGAGCTTTGTTTTAATAGAAGACAAGATGGTTAGATCTGCACCTGTCCTTTTACAAAATCGTGTTGCCCAAGGAAGAGCTTCTTCAGCATATTTTGAGCCATCGAGCAAAACAGCCACTTTACTTAACTCAGCCTCTTGATGCCGCCATTTGCTCTCGGTTTTTGGGGCTGGTTCCCAGCGTAATTCTTCGGGGGTTGCAGGTTTTTCTGTTACCGCGCCCGAGGCAGGATTTAACTGTCCAAAACCAAAGCCAGCCAAACTTGTCGCGTCGATCCGTCCCAAATAATCCATCTCTTCTGTAGGCTCTCCCATCCGCTTACGAGTATAGCTAAACACTGCGTAAAGAACGGGGATAAAAATGAAATACGTCCATGCCCCCTCAAAAAATCTTTCTACAAAAATAATTATGGTTGCTCCTGTTGTGAGAAGTGCAGCAAGAACTGTGCCAGCAATTAATAAGGCTTTGCGTAATTGAAATTCCCCTTTTATTTGCCGCAAAAGTCTTTTAGTAACAGCCCAGCCCGTCATACTAAGCAAAACAAAAACACCTGCGGCATAAATAGCAAGGTAGGTTTCTTCATTAGTACCAAAGAATAAGAAGATAATGGCTACGATTCCGACCTGTAGCCAAACGGGTTTGTCTGCAACTTGGAACTCATTACGCTTCCCCAAAACTGGGGGAACGTAACGACGCTCTGAAAGTCCGAGCGAGAGGTTTTGTAATCCCTGCGCCGCCGCCGCAGATGCAGACATGAGTACGGCGATGCCTACTAATGTGCCTAGCCATGGAAGCGGGGCCGGTAGAAGTTGGTCCATTGTTTGCGTAAAAACAGAAACTTCTTCGTTCATTGGGTCTGCAAGTTTATGGATAACAGGTCCCACGATAAGCATAGTTGCGCCAGTAGTTCCCATAATGATCAGTAAGGAGTTAAAGGCTTTTTTTCCTTTT
Source organism: uncultured Anaerolineaceae bacterium (assembly GCA_964488755.1). Classification (GTDB taxonomy): domain Bacteria; phylum Chloroflexota; class Anaerolineae; order Anaerolineales; family Villigracilaceae; genus Desulfolinea. Next base: position 6,626 of record CAZAWS010000073.1, read on the forward strand.
TCCGCTTTAGTACCATTATAAGCGGCAACCATATTGGCGAAAACCTCAACACCTGTCATCACTGCCAAAATTCGAACATAGCCACCAAGTGTATATTCTATATTTTCAGCTGAAAAAGCCGCCAAGTTGAAATCGGGAAGGTGAAAGCCATATTGAATAATTGTTGAGATAATCATTGCCCATAAAAGCAACAAAACGCCAGCAGTTGCGGGACCAAATGTCCGCGCCGCCATTTTAGGACCCCGATTGACGAGCCAGCCCGTTACTACGCTAAGCAAAATAGCTACAAGGGTGCGCCACTGAAGTCCTAAAAACAAGGTTTCATTTAAGTATGGAATACGGTCTGCAATAAATGTGACCATCGCTGCCATGCTAACCAAAAATGTAAGCGTATATTCTACAAAAGTGATTGCGGCGTTGATTTTCGCTGCCCACGGACCAAATTCTTCTTCGCTGAGGCCACTACCGCCACTACCATCTGTGACCCATTGCATAACCAGTCTGTACATGGCAGAAACAACTACCACAGTAAGAATGACTAGCCAAATAGATGCCCCGAAAGTGATTTGCGCCACGCCAGCAACAACGACTAGCCTTAAGAATGGTCCAAAAACATAAAGTGGCGAGGTAGCGGGATCACCACCCCCAGCCAAAGCCCCTTCAAATGCGTTATTAAGTTTATGTGAGACGTGTCCCATGATATTTCCTTTTAGCAGTAGAAACTCCCCTTCTATAAATCAGAGAGGGGAGTTCATTTTATGCTATGTTTATTAGATTTTAGACGAAACAATTATACCTGATATTTCTCTAATCAAACAGATATTTTATTGCTAAAGAGTATGCCAACGAATCGTGGGGATGCTACACCCCGCCCTCACCCCTTCGATAAACTCAGGACAACGCCTGACCTTTCGCTGCCCT
>CAZAWS010000074.1:0-7531 GCA_964488755.1 uncultured Anaerolineaceae bacterium
CTCAATACGCCAAAATGCGACAAGATGTCATCCGCTTTATTTATGAGCGAGAAAAATTGCGTCTACATAATTTATCCCCAGATGAATTTCTCCCCTACCCCGGACATTTACTAAATGATGGTTTTATCCCCGCCGCGCTAGAGGCTCTCCATGCTGTTGCTACGCCAGAGATGGTGTCAAAGTTTGGTGCGCCAGAAGAGATTATTACCTTGGCGAAGGTTCACGCGAAAAAATATGTGCTGGAATATGAAACTTTTTCCGCATATTGGCGAAAAGCGATTAAGGTGCTGGATCCAAGTAAGCTAAATCAACTGGCTTGTTAAAAAAGGAAAGATATTTTACGGAGGGAGTGTGACCAATTACTTCCGTAGAGTATCTCGACGATTAATTTTGTGCGTACCCCACTATCTAAAATACCCATCATTTCCTCCCGCACAAAAGACATAAATCCCAAAAAAGAGTGACACCCGTCCTTTGTTTTCATGCTAAGATTCGCCGCGTCGCATCTAATTTAACAAGACCTGACAGGTTTTCAAAACCTGTTAGATCTACTCACATACCGAGGTGCTCATGCTTGAATTAAATAAAGACCAAATTCTCCCCCTCATGCAAAAACACGGCTTCTGGACGTGGTCAGCGCAGGGACAAGTCAACCCCATCATCGTAGAACGTGCCAAAGGCGTTTATTTTTGGGATACGGATGGCAAACGCTATCTCGATTTCAACTCCACGACTATGTGCGTCAACGCTGGTCACGGAGACGAGCGCATCATCAACGCGATGAAGGAGCAACTTGACACGCTTCCCTTCGCGGGTCCACCAATGGCAACCAAGATTCGTGCGCTGGCGGGCAAGGCTTTGGCTGAAATCACGCCCGAAGGCATCAATCATTTTCTCTTCACCCTCGGCGGTGCAGATGCAAACGAAAACGCCATCAAACTCGCCCGCGCCTATACTGGCAGGCATAAAATTCTCACCCGCTACCGTGCCTATCACGGCGCAACAGCCGGCGCAATGGCACTCACCAGCGATCCCCGCAAGCATGAGTGGGAGCCAATGCTCATGCCCGGCGTTGTCCATTTTCTCGACCCTTACCGCTATCGTTCCACTTTTCATCGCACCAATCCCGATATTTCCGAAGCCGATTTTACGCAAGACTATCTCAACCATCTCGAAGAAATTATCCAATATGAGGGCGCGGAGACGATTGCCGCAATTCTCATCGAATCCATTACCGGCACAAACGGCGTAATTATTCCACCTGATGGATATATGCAAGGCTTACGCAAAATCTGCGATAAATATGGGATTATGATGATTGCGGATGAAGTGATGAGCGGCTTCGGACGTGCGGGCGCGTGGTTCGCGGTGGACAGGTGGGATGTTGTCCCCGATCTTTTGACGATGGCAAAGGGGCTAACATCCGCGTACGCGCCCCTCGGCGCGGTGGGGATGACAGACGCGATTGCCGCCCATTTCGAAACGCGTACTTTCCGTTCTGGGCTAACGTATACCGCGCACCCCGTCTCGTTGGCGGCGATGATAGCGAATATCCGTGTACTTCAGGAAGATAAGCTCATAGACCGCGCGGCAAGTTTAGGGTCAAGTTTGTCGCGGCATTTATCCAATCTTAAAGAAAAACATCCTTCTGTTGGTGATGTTCGCTCGGTAGGACTTTTTGGCATCCTAGAGTTAGTCAAAAATAGAGAAACAAAAGAGCCAATGGCTCCTTGGGATTCTTCTAGCCCCGAAATGGACGCTTTCAAAAATTACTGCCGTGAAAACGGACTCTTTATCTACACGCATTGGCATACAGTGCTAATTATTCCGCCTTTGGTGATTACTGAAGAACAGTTGGCTGAGGGGATTGCGATAATTGACAAGGCGTTGAAAATTACGGATGATGCTATGCACTAATGTGCACTGCATCTTTACGATGCGTTGCACATCGGAACAGGCAACAGTTTTATATAAGCATTGTATATGAACTGCACTATGTAACTTTTCGCATGGCTATACATCTGATAAAATAGCGATGAAACTAAATATATAAACCTGATAGGTCGCCTGTCAGGTTTGTCTTAGAATAAAACTCAAGGAGAAAGTTAAATGAATATCGAACCCCTAGGATTACGCGTTCTCGTGCGCCCCATTGAAACCGAAGCAAAAACCGCCAGCGGATTGATTTTGCCCGATTCTGCCAAAGAAAAACCCCAAATTGGTGAAGTTATGGCTATTGGTACAGACGAAGAGATTGTGGTTAAGGTTGGACAAAAAGTGTTATACCCCAAATATACCGGCACCGACATCAAAGTTGAAGGTGTTGACCACATCATCATGGAAGATGGCGATTTGCTTGCTATCGTAGACTAAATATAAAAAGAAGAGTTTTTCTCTTTTTTCAATGACCCGATTAGCAAGCATCTCTTATGTTTGTTAATCGGGTCATTTTTTGTTCGTAAGAGATGAGAAGAATAGAGCATCTATAATGCAAGTGCATATTGCGTAAAACGTATTGCGTAATGATTTCACAAGCCTTCATTTTTCTCAAAAAAACACGCTCAAACGGTAAAGGTGTTACGTAATACGTAATACGTAATACGCCGAAAGGATAAAAAATGTTCTCATTAAATATAGATGATTCAGAATCTGCCGATGTAAATTTGCTTTACGACCTTGTCGTTGTTGGGGCAGGTTCTGCTGGCTTAACTACCGCCATTTATGCATCGCGCGATGGCTGGAAAGTATTGGTGCTCGAAAAAGAATCTAGTGGTGGTTTAGCCGCATCTACCCACTCTATCGAAAACTATCCCGGTTTTCCCGATGGCGTAGATGGCTCTAAACTTTTAGAAGATTTTCATAAACAAGCCGAAAAGTTTGGCGCATTGGTAGAAGAATTTGACGGTGTAGAAAACATTGTCAAAGGTGATGATGGCATTTTCTCCATTGCTACCACCGAAGGGAAAAACTATCGCGGGCGCACGGTTTTATTAGCCACAGGCAGTGAGCCGAAGAAACTCGGCATCACGGGCGAGGCAGAATTTTACAATAAAGGCGTTTCTTATTGCGCTACTTGTGATGGTCCGCTTTATAAAGATGAAGAAGTGGTTGTGATTGGCTGTGGTAACTCAGGTTTGCAAGAAGCCGAAATTTTGCTCGAATATGCTAAAAAGGTGACTTTTGTTGAGTTCTTAGACCACTCTATTGCCGAAAAAGTTTTGCAAGATAGAGTAAAAGGTCACGAGAAAACGACTTGTATGTTCTCGCACATGGCTACAGAAGTAAAGGGCGATAATTTGGTCACATCTTTGGTTGTAAAAAGCCGAGAAACCGATGAGTTAGTAGAGATTCCCGCCAAAGCCGTTTTCATTTATGTTGGCTATAAACCTTATACCGATTTCGTAGCCGATTTGGTTAAGCTAGATGATTATGGCTATATTGTGGCAGATAAGCACATGAAAACATCTGTCCCCGGCATTTTTGCGGCGGGCGATGTGGTTTCTGAAAATCTAGCGCAAGTTACAGTAGCTGTTGGAGATGGGGCGAAGGCAGCCGTGGCAATTAGAGAATATTTACAAAATTTATAAATACGTATTGCGTAAAACGTATTGCGTAATGATTTTGTACATAAAACATTACGCAATACGAAATGCGTTTTACTTTCAGGAAAAATTATGACAGAAGAAAGCACCCCTCGCCATGTAAAAATACTCATTATCGGCTCTGGACCTGCGGGGCTAACAGCGGCACTTTACGCGGCGCGAGCGAATTTGGCTCCCGTTGTTTTAACGGGCATGGATTTAGGCGGACAAGTCTCAAAAACTCATGCCGTAGAGAATTATCCCGGTTTTCCCGAGGGTATTTCTGGCGAGGGTTTGGTTAAGACATTTAATGACCAAGCTATACGCTTTGGGACAGAAATTATTTTTGATGTTGCAACTGAAGTGAACTTTTCAGAGCGTCCCTTTAAAGTGACGACTTACGGAGACACATTCACAGCGGATACCTTGATTATCACCACAGGCGCGGCGGCTGTGACTTTGAATATCCCCGGCGAAGAAGAGATGATTGGGCGCGGTGTATCTTATTGCGCCACTTGTGACGGTCACTTTTTCAAAAATATGGAAGTAGTCGTCGTTGGTGGTGGGGATAGCGCACTAGAAGAGGCACTATATCTCACACACCACGCTTCAAAGGTCACGGTTATTCACAGACGCGATGAGTTGCGGGCTGGCTCCATTCTTAAACAACGCGCTGAAGAAAACGATAAAATTAATTTTATCTGGGATTCTGTGCTCACAGACATTCCCGAAGGGGAGAAAGTTAAATCGGTGAAGGTTAAAAACATTAAGACGGGTGAAGAATCTGATTTGTCTACAGAAGGCGTTTTCATCTTTATTGGACATACGCCAAATACCGAGTTATTCGAGGGTAAATTAACGCTCGATGCTCAGGGATACATCGTTGTTGACCACCTGATGCAAGCTCAAGTTGAGGGCGTTTACGCTGCGGGTGAAGTCGCGGATCCACATTTCAGACAAGTAATCACATCCGCTGGAATGGGCGCGAGCGCGGCAATCCAAGCAATCCGCTATATCGAAGAAAAAGGATTATAAACAAAACCTGTCAGTTTTGTAGGAGAGAAAGTTTTGTCATAATTTTGTGACAAAACTTTCTTTTTTATATAAACTTGACATACTGAAAATGTGACAAAATAAACTATCGCCTGTAGCAACAATATAGTATTCTATAGAGTAGTAACATTATTGCTTTTTAAAACAATTTCACTATTTTCATTGGAGGAGATATGGCAAAAATTTCTGTAATTGGTGCTGGGATGACCGGCTCCACCGCTGCACATTGGTTGGCTGAACGTGAAATCGCTGATGTCGTTTTAGTAGACATCATGGATGGAATGCCACAAGGTAAAGCTCTCGATTTGCTCGAGGCGATGCCCATTATTGGCAAAGATGCAAAAATCACAGGCACAAATGACTACGCTGATACCAAAGATTCGGATATCATCGTTATCACCGCTGGGTTGCCCCGCAAGCCAGGTATGAGCCGCGAAGATTTGCTCGTCAAAAATGCCAATATCGTTGGCTCTGTTGCCGAAGAGACGATTAAATACTCGCCCAACGCAATGTATATCGTTTTAACCAACCCACTTGATACAATGACCTTTATGACCATGAAGAAAACGGGCTTGCCCGCAAATAAGGTTATTGGTCAAGCTGGTGTTCTCGACTCTGCTCGCATGAGCGCATTCATTGCCTTGGAAACTGGCGTAAGCGTACAAAATATCAACTGCTACGTTCTCGGTGGACATGGCGACTCGATGGTCCCGCTCACCCGTCACTCCAATATCGCTGGCGTTCCGCTAGAAAAATATATTGAAGCCGACAAATTAGAAGCCATTTTAACTCGCACCCGCAAAGGCGGCGGAGAAATTGTTGGTCTCTTAAAGACTGGCTCTGCATTCTATGCCCCTTCGATGGCTATTGTTCAAATGGCAGAAGCCATTTTATCTGACCGCAAACTAATTCTCCCATGCGCTGTCTATTTAGATGGCGAATACGGTCAAAAAGGCATCTTCTTCGGTGCACCCGTTATGCTCGGTAAAGACGGCGTGGAAAAGATTATTGAATATGATCTAAACGAAGAAGAAATGACTGCATTACAAGCATCGGCAGATGCAGTTGCAAAGAGCGTTGAAGAACTTAAAGGTTTAGTCGAACTTTAATTGAGATACAAGCCGCATATCGTGGATATGCGGTTTTTTTTACATTTTCTCTTTATAGAGGAGTTTCTAATGATTTTACATAATAAGATTGATGCACAATTACCTGAATGGCGCAATCGAGTAGTTACTTTATTGAAAGAATCTGGCGATGTAGTTGCTGGCGAAGTCACCATTAGTCAGATTTATGGTGGTATGCGTAGCGTAAAAGCTCTTGTCACCGATATTTCATTTGTTGACCCTAACGAAGGCATCCGCTTCCGTGGTCATACACTTCCTGTAGTTTTAGAAAAATTACCAAAACCAGAGGGCGCAGAAATGCCCTATATAGGTGGTCTTTATTATTTGCTTATGGTTGGCGAATTTCCCACCGAAGAAGAAGCCTTGAAAGTTGAGAGAGCCTGGGCAAATGACAGCACAGTACCTGTCCACGTTTTCAAAATTTTGCGTGATATGCCCGAAGACACCCACCCCATGGCACTTTTCTCCCAAGCTATTTTGACAATGCAAGGCGGCTCAAAATTTGCGAAACGCTATGCCGAAGGCATGGGCAAAATGGATCTTTGGCGACCCGCCCTTGATGATGCCATGTACCTAACCAGCAAATTGGGTGTCATTGCAGCCTTCATTTATCGCCTGAAATATGGAGATAAAGGTGAGCCAATATATGATCCAAAGCTAGATTATGGCGCAAACTTCGCTCAAATGATGGGTATAGAAGACCCCGAATATGCCGATATGGCTCGTCTTTACTTCATTCTGCACTCTGACCACGAATCAGGCAATGTCTCAGCTCACACAATGCACCTTGTTGGCTCATCACTCTCTGATATTTACTACGCCTTCTCAGCCGCAATGAACGGATTAGCCGGTCCACTACACGGCTTAGCGAATCAAAACTGCCTCGCATTCCTCATGAATGTTCAAGAGCAATTTGACCACACTCCTAGCGAAGAAGAAATGGAAAAATTCTGCTGGGATACCCTTAACAGTGGCAAAGTTATCCCCGGTTACGGGCACGCCGTTCTCCGCGTTCCCGATCCCCGCTACACTGCCCAATTTGAATATGCCAAAAAGCACTTCCCCGAAGACGAACTCTTCGCAGTCGCCAACGTAATGAACAAAGTTGTCCCGAAGGTCTTAAAAGAACAGGGCAAAGCCAAGAACCCGTGGCCCAATGTGGACGCAATTTCAGGCACCCTCCAATATCACTATGGTCTCACCGAATTTGACTTCTACACCGTCCTCTTCGGCGTAGGTCGTGCACTCGGCGTGACAGCCAACTACGTTTGGGCACGCGCCCTCGGTCAGCCCCTAGAGCGACCGAAATCACTCACAACTAAGATGCTAGAAGACATTGCAGCCAAGAAATAAAGAAGACAGATTCTAAAATAGAAAAGAGCAGACTTATTGATAAGTCTGCTCTTTTTTGTTTTTTGGGAGGGATAAAGAACCGCGCCGCGCGCGTTTTAGGCTTGGTTGCCCTTAAATAACTTGGAGCGTGAAAAAAACGTAAGTGCGGGGCTAATTAACGGCGAAGTGTTGAATTTATGAGAAGATTTTGTTGTCAACGACAACTAGAAAGGGACATGGCGTCAATTAGAAATGCCCATGATTAAGTCGTCAGGGAAGCTCATGCTTCCTGTGGGTTGGGGAGTTTGTTGATGCGTCTTGCGGCTTCTTCGGCTCTGTGACTGGGGACCTCCTTTCCGAACTCAACAATGATGCTGTGATGCACGACGCGGTCGATTGCGGCGGCGGTTGTCATGGGGTCTTTAAATATCTGATCCC
>CAZAWS010000075.1:0-7508 GCA_964488755.1 uncultured Anaerolineaceae bacterium
AAGGAGCATAAATGAAAGTCGCATTTCAAGGAGAAGCGGGCGCATATAGCGAAGAAGCCGGGTATGGATATTTCGATTCCGTAGAGATGATTCCTTGCGAATCTTTTGATGTTGTCTTCGATAAGGTTGCTTCTGGAGAATGTCAATCTGGATTAGTCCCCATCGAAAATTCTTTGGCGGGGAGCATCCATCAGAATTACGATTTACTTTTACGCCATAAATTGCATATTATTGGCGAGTATTATTTGCGCGTGCGACATTGCCTAATTTCTTTCCCCGATGTGGATTTAGCTGGAATTACGCAAGTGATGAGTCATCCTCAGGCTTTGGGGCAATGTGATGGTTATTTGCGCACATTGGGCGTGAAAACAAATCCTGTTTACGACACAGCGGGGAGCGTAAAGATGCTCAAAAATAGCGGGGAAAGAAACACAGCCGCAATTGCCTCCAAGCGTGCCGCAGAGATTTATGAGATGCAAATTTTGCAAGCGGGGATTGAGGATAATCCCGAAAATTACACCCGTTTTATTGAAATTGCGCCTCAAATTATCGCGCCAGATGGGGATGTTAAAACTTCGATTGTCGTTTCGCTAAAAAATATCCCCGGTGCGCTCTTCAAAGCCCTGAGCGTTTTTGCTCTGCGTGATATTGACCTAACGAAAATCGAATCTCGCCCGCTAGCAGGGAAGCCCTGGGAATATCTCTTTTATATCGATTTCCTCGGCGTGGTCAACGAAGAAAAAGTACAGCGCGCCCTCAACCATTTAGATGAATATGCAGTTATGTTGCGAGTACTTGGCTCTTATACTCGATTTTCGCTTGATATATAGACTCTTGTCTATTAGCATTGCTCAAAACAAATAGAAGATTATCAATATGATAAAAGATACAGTTAACTTGTAATTATTCCCCCTGTATGGTGATTTTGAAAAAAAACGGCAAATAAAGCAGAGAGCGGGAATTAAACCCCGCTCTTTTTTTTGCGTTAATGGAGAGGGAAAAGTGCGAAACCTGTGGACGATTACGCGAATGTTTAGCGAAAAGAAGAAAAAAGAAGGACTACGCGCAGTAAATGTGCCTATTTTAGGGCGAATTGGCTGTTTTGGGGTTGGATAATGACAATGCGCCGCGGTGCGCTCCTCGATAGACTTGGTAGACGTGTTTTGGGCTGGGGTGCAGAATCCCACGCTGGGGATGTGGCGTGAGCGTTTTTATGCAGTGCATATTTCCGCAAAAAATGTTGACGAAGGGCACTCAAGTTGAGGTCAAGTTCGTCACGGAGACCTTCATCCCGATTGATTTTAGAGAGCCTGCAAAATCCAGAATAAAGCCATTCCCGCAAGAATTGTCCACATCACATTTTTTGTGCGCCACGCAACCAACGCGCCACCAATTCCAGCTATTAGGCGGATATTCTCGAAGGATATGTTGATAACGCCTTCTGTGTAAACCAGCGCGGGAAAAACCAATGCCGCTAAAACGGAAGCAGGGACAAATTTAAGTGCGTCCCGCAGCCAGTTGGGGACATTCACTTTGCCGAAGAGATAGATGAAAGAATATCGAAGGGCGAAGTTGCCTATAGCAAGGACGATGAAAAGCATCCAGAGGGGAAATCCGTTCATTTCTTACGCTCCTTTTCTGCGAAAACGCCCGCGAGAATTCCCAAGAAAGCTGAGATGATTAATCCGAGATTATAGGGTAAGCCTTTGGTGGCGATAGCAGTCACCCCGCCCACCAATGCGGCGATTAACGTGGGGCGGTCTTTGATGGAAGCAAACATGAGTGCCATAAATGAGAGCGGGAAGGCAAACTCCAAACCCCAGCTTGCGGGGACAAGATTGCCCAGTATCGCGCCGAAAATTGCGCTGATGATCCACGTTATCCAAATGGCTAGAGCAGAACCGTAATAATACCAAGCGGGGTTGGTGGGCATTTCGTTAGCAAATTTACTCATCGAAACGCCAAAGGCTTGGTCAGAGAGGATATAGGCAAAAGGGATTTTTCGTTTCAGCGGTTCGTCTTGCAGATAGGGGGCGAGGCTTGCGCTATACATAATGAAGCGCAGATTAATGACCCAAGCCGTGAGGAGCATCACGACCCAGACCGCGCCTTCGCCAATTAGTTGCAAAACAGCGAGTTGGGACGCACCCGCAAAGACGATGAAAGACATGCCGACCGCTTCAAAGGGATTTAGTCCTACACTGATGGCGGCGACACTACAAATTAGCGCAAAGGGGACTACGCCCAGCAAAATGGGGAGGCTGTCGCGTGCGCCGTTGAGGAAGTCTTGATGGGTTGATTTCATGGCGAAGATTATAAAGCATGGCTCTGTTGATTGGATAGATCTCTCAACGCGAATGCCGCGAATGAGCGAATTACGCGAATGTTTAAAAAAACGGTTTTTATTCGCGTCATTCGTTATAGCGTAGCGACATTTGCGAACATTCGCGTTGAAAGGTTGTCTGACATCATTTGCGCACCCACCATAATTTTCTTTCACACTTTTTTTCCGTAAATGCCCAAAACCCTGATAAAATCATCCCCGCAGAGAAAAGAAAACAGGATTGTAAATGCGTAAAAAAATAGAAGCCTTACTAAATAACGAAAATATATTAGCCCTTATTTTTGCAATTATCATGATTTTATTGATAGTTTTCACCGCAGATACCTCGCCAACCTGGATTTATCAAGGCTTTTAGATGCTAATTAATTTACTCATCCTTTTATTATTTGCGGCTATTTTGGGGCAAATCAAACGCGGCCGCAGTTTTGTTTTGATGGTGAGCAGTGTGTTTATCATCTATTGGCTACAGCCAGAAACAGACCCCGCTAACTTCACTTTTTGGATTCCTACGCTAACGCTTTTTATTGTTCTAATCTCTTGGTTTGTCACGGCTTCACCTGAAACTCGTATCAATCAAAAGAATAAGCGGGCTTTTTTTCTTCTGTTTATTTCTGTTTTTGCAATTATTACTACACGCTATTTTGATTTCTTCCAGCCACTTGATTTTTTCCCACCTCGCCCTCTTCTTTTTTTTATAGTAGCATTTGCGCTATTTTTGGTGCTCTTTTTTATTACTAAAACCACAAAATTAACTTATTTTTGGCAAGTGGGGATGCTCGTTGCTATTTTATTTATTTTTATTTCAATTCGCGTTCCCAATTTATTGTCATTGATCACCTCTTGGGGGACAACTCTTTTAAATCGCACTTTAGAAACTTCTCCAAGAATTCAGTGGTTTGGCTATTCTTATATTGCCTTTCGCCTAATCCATACAATCCGAGATAAGCAGGCAAATCGTTTGCCAAGCGTTAGCTTAGATGAATATATGAGCTACGTAATTTTCTTCCCCGCACTCAGTGCTGGACCCATTGACCGTATTCAGCGATTTCTTCCTGAGTTGCGTCAGCCCAAAAAATTAGAGAGCGATGATTGGGTAATTGTCAGCAAGCGTGTCTTTTTGGGATTATTCAAGAAATTCATCATCGCCGATACTTTAGCTTCCATCGCGATGAATGCAGGCTTGGTGCAAAATGTCCAAACTTCGGGATGGATGTGGGTCATCGTTTACGCGTATGCCTTCCAAATTTACTTCGACTTTAGCGGATATACCGACATCGCCATTGGCATGGGGCGATTGCTCGGCATCCAATTGCCTGAGAATTTTCGCAATCCCTATTTGAAACCCAATCTAGCTCAATTTTGGAATAATTGGCATATCACCTTAACGCAATGGTTCCGCGCCTATTATTTCAATCCACTAACCCGTTTTCTAAGAAAAAAGAATTTGCCTACTTGGGTAACTTTAGCAATCGTTCAATTAAGCACCATGATATTAATCGGTTTTTGGCATGGAATAACGTGGAACTTTTTCCTGTGGGGATTATGGCACGGCGTGGGCCTCTTTATTCATAATCGCTGGACAAATTGGTCAAGACAAAATAACGCTGAAAAGACTTTATCTCCTTTACAAGAGAATATCCTTTCAGGGGCAAATATATTTCTAACCTTTAACTTTGTAGCTATAGGCTGGGTCTTTTTTGCTCTGCCTACGCCCGCGCTCGCTAGAGAAGCCCTATTTACGCTCTTCGGAATAGCCTAATGAAGAAAATAAATCCCCTACGACTATTTTTAAAAACTATTTTTATCTTTGCCTTGGCAAATTTGCTCTTTGCTTTATGGAATCCGCCTGTTGAGCGTTTATCAGCGTATAACGCAATTTTCCCGGGACGCACACGTTTTGCCTTTGGTGAAATTGATAATATAGACGCACATTTTGCTTCCCATGAAATTTCTGCGCCAAAAGGTGAAAATGAATTCCGCGTTATTATCATCGGCGATTCTTCCATTTGGGGCGATGGGTTAGAAAGTGAGCAAAGTCTTTCGACTTGGCTCAATAAACTTCAAGGCGAATGTTTTTCTAAAGATGTCAAATTTTATAATCTTGGCTTTCCGCACATGTCAGCCATGAAAGACCTGCTTATCTTAAATAAAGCGATGGAATACGCCCCAGATGCCATTATTTGGTCATCCACATTGAGAACAATTTTGCCCAAACCACCCAATCCTTTTTTGATAGCCAATGTAGACCCCATTTTTGAGCTAATTAGCGAACACGATTTATGGGAATACCCCTACGATGAATTTGATTATGAAAGAAAAACACTCTACGAAAAAACTTTTATAGGGCGGCGTAAAGAACTCGCTCGCCTACTTCGCCTGCAAATTTTAGGCATCGAGTGGCTTAGCACAAAATCAGATTCTCAGCCCCAGTATATGCCTCCAAACGCACTGCCAACGCCGCCAGTCGAAGACCCCAATAATCTTGAAAAGGAAACGCTATTTCGTGGATTTGACGAAAATGACAATATCATCCCCTATCTTTGGGCGCATTATTTTGAAATCGGCGAGCAAATTGCTGGTGACACCCCGATTATTTTTGTCAATCAACCCATGTTCATTGCCTCAGGGGCAAACAGCGATATTCGCTACAACAAAGGCTATCCCCGCTGGGTTTATGACCAATATCGACAGTTTTTGGCAACTGAGGCAGACTCTAAAGACCGCACCTATCTTGATTTGTGGGATAAAATCCCGCCTAAATACTTCATCGGGGATACCTTTCATCTTTCAGCCGAGGGGGAAGAATTGCTGGCAGAGATAATGGCAGAGGGATTTCAGGAAGCCATCTGTGAAAAAGAAGAATAGGAAGACGCCGCGACGTGCGCGTTTTGGGCTTGAGTGCCTTTCCCCAACATCCGCGTAACGTGAGCGATAACGTTGACCAGAGGCACGCAAGCCCAAGGTCACGCGCGGTGCGGTTCTTCATCCAATAAAAAAACGGGATTGGTTTTATCCAATCCCGTTTTGTCTTTCTACCTTGGGTTTTATTTTTGTATGTGAACCGTTGTGATGGGAAAGGGAATATCTACACCCGCTTCATCTAGCGTATGTTTTATGAGTACAACAGCTTCATCTTTTGCGTCAAAGATATTATTTTCACTGGTCGATATCCAGAAGCCAACGATCATATCAATGGAGGATGCCCCAAAGGAATCGTAGATAATAAGCGGTTCGGGGTCGGCGAGATAACCTTTTATTTCGGGCAATACTTCTAAAATTGCGGTGCGAGCGGTGTTTAGTTCTGTGTCGTAGCTAACGCCAACGGGGATGTCGACACGAAGGGTTTCTGCTCGGCTGTAGTTTTCAATTGGGTTAGATAGAACTTGTGCGTTAGGGATGATGACAAAGCGTCCGTCTAAAGTTTTCATTTCTGTGGTGCGCATGTGGATTGCTTTAATGGTGCCTTGATAATTAGAAATGGAGACAAAATTTTCAAGGTCAAAGGGTTGTTGAATAAGAAGTATTATGCCAGCAACAAAATTTTGCGTAATATCTTGAAGTGCAAAGCCAAGGGTGAAGCCGAGTATGCCAAGACCTGTTAGGAAGGCAGAGACATCAAATAGTTGCTGTAGCGCGATTATGACACCTGTAGATAGAATACTCCAATAAAGTAATTGCCCTAATAAGACCCCACCTTCGTTTTCTATCTTGCGATTTTGGAGGGTGTTAACAAGTGCTTTTCGAAGCATTTTTGCTATTAGGATGCTTCCAATAAAAATCAGGAGTGCTTTAACGATGCTTGTTATGATAGGGATGTAGCTTTCTGGAATGATCATGCCTTTTCCTTTATAGAACCGATGATTGAGATCATCGGCTGAAACAGAAAGTGCGACAAATCGCACTAAAGCTCGCGTAATATAGCCCATTTTAACGGGTTTTGCATATTAGCCTTATGTTTTCAACATAAGGCAATTGGTAGCAAGCACGTGCAATTAGCACTTATGACGAAGTGCGATTGTAAGGGATGCTAAAAGTGATGTCAATCGGATTTGCAAAAAACGCCCTCTCTCGTTATAATACTCCTCGTTAAGTCGGGCGGTTAGCTCAGCTGGTTAGAGCGTTGCGTTGACATCGCAAAGGTCGTTGGTTCGAGTCCAATACCGCCCACTTTTCTCGGGGCAGAGTTTGTCACTCTGCCCAAATAAAATAAATACGCGTTGATTGGGACGAGTATGTGGTAGTAAAAATTCACAGGAAGAGTGAGCCAAAGATTGCGAGCTTACTCAAATTTTCTCCACAGAAAACCACCCATGAGCATTGAACGGAACAGTTTTCGGAAGAAGACTCAGTAAGTGAAACGGATTGCCCCGTTATCGGCTTAAAGAGATACCCTGAGTGTTGGTTGAATAAGGGTAAATCTGGGTGGAACCGTGAGATTACTCTCGCCCCAGTTATTGGGCGAGTTTTTTTGTTTAATGGTCAAAAGTTTTTAAACACAAAGCTCCCTCTCAAAGAAGCATAAAGAAAAAACAGTTTTTGTTTTTTCCGTGTAATCCGTAAAATCCGTGTACAAAAAAACACGCAGTACGTTTCACGCATCACGTAAAGGAGATTGAAATGGCAGAGCAAGAAAATTACGAAGAAAGCGAACTATATAAAATTCGACATTCCACCGCGCACGTTATGGCGCAGGCGGTGATGGAGATGTTCCCTGAAGCCCAATATACAATTGGACCTCCTATCGAAAACGGCTTCTATTACGACTTTGACCTTCCCCGCCCCCTCACGCCGGAAGATTTGAAGAAAATCCAAAAGCGGACGCGTAAAATCCTGAACGGAAAGCATGAGTTTGTTAAGCAAATTCTTTCTGCTGATGAAGCACGAGAAATCTTCAAAGACCAATCCTATAAATTGGAATTGATCGCTGGTCTCGAAGATGGCGGTGTGGATGAATATGGCGAAAAACTAGAGGGCGAGGTGGAAATCTCAACCTATACCCACAACAACTTTGTTGACTTGTGCCGTGGTCCCCATGTTGAGAGTACAAAAGATATTAATCCCAAAGCCGTTAAGCTGATGTCGGTAGCGGGCGCATATTGGCGTGGCGACGAGAATAACACGATGCTCCAACGCATCTACGGCACGGCGTGGAAGACCAAAGAAG
>CAZAWS010000076.1:0-7411 GCA_964488755.1 uncultured Anaerolineaceae bacterium
GCGATGATGCTCCGTCACTCGCTCGGTCTCAGCGAAGAAGCGGAGGCAATTGAAGAAGCTGTTGATGCCACATTAAACGCTGGGCATCGCACGGGAGATATTGCACGGGAGGGCGAAGTTGTGTTGGGGACAGCAGAAATGACGGAGAAAGTTTTGATGAATTTAAAATAAATTTGAAAGCCCCTGTTTTCTGAAATAAACAGGGGCTTTTTTTGCTTTGGGGCAGATCATGTTCACGCCACAAAAATGGTTGAGGGAGGCACTCAAGCGCAAATCACGCGCGGCGCGGTTTTTCTCATTTACCTTAAGTCGTAAATTTCACAATTTCCTTGTTTTTTGTGTTGAAGTGTGCTAAAAATAACGAAAGGCTGGACGACTACCCTCTAGTAAAAAATAATTTTATGGTTATTTCTCGTTCTAAGTCTATTTCAGAGCAAGTGAATGTTGTTTTGCGCGATAGCATTTGTAATGCAGGTTACGCGTCGGGTGAGTGTATGCCTTCTGAGAGTGCGCTTTATGTAGAATTTGGGGTAAGTCGTGCTACTATTAGAACCGTGTTGGCGAAATTGGCGGTTGAGGGGCTGGTTTTACGAAAACGGGGGAATGGCACTTTTGTAAATGAGCGAATTGAAGAGATAAATACGCATCTTGGGGGGTCATGGGAATTTGCACAGCTTATAGAGCGAAGTGGTTTCGAGGTTTCTATCCAGCCTCAGGCAATAGAAATAGTATTGGCAACTGAAGAAGAAGCGCGAGTTTTGGCAATTGATGAGGGAGATAAATTGCTCTTTTTGAATAGATTGTTTTTTGCAGATGAGCGACCTGTAATTTTGGCAAAAAATTCAATCCCCATTTCGTTTTTAGAAGTTCCTGTAGAAATGGTTGACGGAAGTTTGCGGATTCGTGAGATAATGAAGCAGTATTTTAACCAAGAGATTTCTTTTGTAACGGTAGGGATTTCTTCGGTGATGGCTGAAAATAGTACAAAGAAATTGGAAACAGAGCCAAATGCTCATTTGTTGAACCTGAGTATGCGATTTTATAGTGAAAAAAATGAGCCTTTAGCTATAGGTGATAATTACTTGAATGATAAGCTCATCAAACCCCGTTTGGTACAGACTTGGCACTGATTTTAGGCTTGAGACCTAAGCTATAAGACATAACAAGCTGAAGTCTAATGTCTAAAGTCTGATGTCTAATGTCTCTCATTAAAAAGGTAGATATTTATGCGATCTAAATTTGATTCTGTCATTGATGCCTTACTCCCCGTTTTTGCAACACTCGCCGCGCTTGGCGTGGGTGCGATTATGTTAATGGCTTTGCAGGTTAATCCTGTGAATGCGTATAGCGCGCTTTGGGATGGGGCTTTTGGTAGCAAAAACGCGATTGCGGAAACGCTTGTAAAAGCGACACCACTTTTGTTGGTTGGCTTAGGGATTTGTATTGCTTTTCGTGCCAATGTAATTAATATCGGTGCTGAAGGGCAAATGATTATCGGCGGGCTTATGGCTACGCAAATCGGGTTGCTATTTACCGATGCGCCCGGTTGGCTTGTGATTATATTCGCTATTTTTGCTGGTTTTCTTGGGGGCGCGATTTGGGGCGGTATCCCCGGTGTACTCAAAGCCTATTTCGGTGTGAATGAAATTTTGAGCACGGTGATGATGAACGCGATTGCTGTGCAGATTATGAATTTTATGTTGCGTGGTCCTATGATGGACCCAGCACAGTTGGAGAAAGCGTCTAAAATTCCGCAAACAGCGCGTTTAGCAGAGGCTTTTCGTTTGCCACGCCTTGTTCCTACCCGTTTGCATCTTGGTTTTGTTTTTGCGATTGTTTTGGCTATTTTGGTTTATATTCTCTTGTGGCGCACCACTCTGGGATACAGAATTCGTGCAGTTGGGCAGAACCCGCATGCATCCCGTTATGGTGGCATCCGTGTACGCAGACGAATTGTGACCGCATTACTTTTAAGTGGTGCATTTGCTGGTATTGCGGGGGCTATCCAAGTTTATGGCGTGAATTATAGGATGATAACAGACGGCTCTTCTACTGGCTTTACGGGTGGAGCGGGCTTTAATGGAATCGTAGCGGCATTATTTGGGCAATTGCATCCGATTGGTACAATCCCTGCGGCTATTTTCTTTGGGGCTTTACTGGTTGGGGCAAATAAGATGCAACGTGTTGTGCAAATCCCTGCGGCGTTGATTACGGCGTTGAATGGTCTTGTTGTTATCTTTGTTGTTGGCATTGAGCTTTGGCGTAAAAGACGTCAAAAGAAACGTCTTTTGGGAGACGACAGTGGCGAGACTCCGCCCTCAGAATCACCAAAGGTAGAAAAGAGTGCATCTGCGCCTGAGGAGGTGATGGTATGATGAGTCCAGAACTTATTATCGTTGGCGTTCTCTCTTCAACTATTCGCTTGGCTACACCCTATCTTTATGCCGCCATCGGTGAGACTTTTGGTCAGCGAAGCGGTGTACTCAATCTTGGTGTAGATGGGCAGATGTTGCTTGGTGCATTCGCTGCTTTTTATATTGCTTTTACGACAGGAAACCTTTGGCTAGGCGTTTTAGCCGCTATGATTATTGGTGCATTAATGGGGCTGGCGATGGCTTTTGTTTCTGTCAACTTGCAAGCAGAGCAGGGGATTAGCGGCATCGGTTTCTATCTCTTTGGGTTAGGGATGAGTGAATTGCTCTTCAAAATGTTGCTCGGCACGGTGGAGACGGTAAAAGGCTTTCCTGATTTAGAAATCCCATTCTTAAGTAATATCCCTTATCTAGGAGAAATTTTCTTCCAACACAATATCATGGTTTATGGTGCGTTTTTACTTGTACCTATTGCTTGGTTTATTCTTAATAAAACCACGTTGGGATTAAAAATACGCGCGGTTGGTGAAAATCCCGAAGCGGCTGATTCGCTTGGTGTAAGCGTGGCGCGTGTTCGGTATTTTACAGTTATTCTTGCGGGCATTCTTTCAGGCGTAGCAGGCGCATCGATGTCTATTGCTCTTCTCAATGTTTTTCAACAAAATATGACCAGCGGACTTGGTTTTATTGCTGTTGCTCTGGTTTATTTTGGTGCATGGCGGGCATTTGGTGTTTTAGCAGGTGCTTTGCTCTTTAGTTTTGTGAATTCCCTGCAATTGTGGATGCAGGTTTTGAATATCCCCATTTCCCCAGAATTGGCAGTTATGTTGCCTTATATTCTAACAATTGTCGTTTTGGTGCTTACTGTTTCAAAGGTACGTCCGCCCTCTGCGCTGACGAAGCCTTTTGACAGAGGTGATTAGTTTATAAAACGTAAAACGTAAAACGTGAAATGATTACGCGACAAAATTTGCGCAACACAAAAAACACTTAACGGCACTCAAGTTCAAATCACGCGTGTTGCGGCACTTTATCCTGAAATTTCAAACAATACTTTTAGAAGGAGGTGGTTTGCTCAAATCTGGTTCGTATTTAGTCTCACTTTTATTCAACAATCTCAAGGAGAAGAAAAATGAAAAAACTATTGTTCGTATTGATAATACTCGCATTAGCACTCACCGCTTGTGGTGGTGCCCCTGCCGAAGAAGCCCCTGCCGAAGAAGCCCCCGCCGAAGAAGCCCCCGCCACTGCTGAAGTTTTTAGAGTAGCTGTGATTATGCCTAGCTCCATCACCGATTTGGCATTTAGCCAGAGCATGTACGATGCTTTGCTTGCTATTCAAGAAGAAATGGGTGGCGAAGAAGCCATGGAAATCGTATATTCAGAAGGTATGTTTGTTGTAGATGATGCCGCTGCCGCAATTCGTGATTACGCCACCGAAGGCTACGATTTAGTCATTGCGCACGGTTCACAATACGGCTCTTCTTTGCAAGAAATTGCTCCCGATTTCCCCGAAACATCCTTTGCTTGGGGCACAACCCTCAACACCTTCTCAGACGAAGGCATTACCAATGTTTTCGCTTATGAAGCTAACTCCCAAGAGGGTGGCTACGTAAATGGCGTGATTGCCGCAAGCCTTTCAGAAGCAGGCGTAATCGGCGTTATAGGACCCATCGAAGCTGGTGATGCAGCCCTTTATGTGAAAGGTTTTGTTGCTGGTGCAAAAGCCACCAATCCTGACGTGACTGTAAATGTCAATTGGATTGGTTCCTTCTCCGATGTTGCCCTTGCCTCAGAAGCCGCAAATACCCACGTTTCCGCAGGTGCAGATGTCCTCACCGGCACAGCGCAAATGGTTGTTGGTGCAGTCGGTGTTGCCGAAGAGAACGGCGTACTTTGGTTCGGCACCCAATCTAGCCAAACTTCCCTCGCCCCCGACATCGTTGTAGCCAATCAGGTTTACGACTGGACAGTAGCCCTCGATGAAATGATTTCCCTCATTGACGAAGGCACTTACGGTGGCACAGCCTACACCATCACACTCGAAAACGGTGGAATTGTCATGGACTATAACAGTGCCTACGACATCCCCGCAGAAGTAAAAGCCGCCGCCGATGCCGCAGTTGAAGGCATTATTGATGGCTCCATCGTAATTCCTGTAGAGTAGATTTAGTGCCCCCTTCCAAACCTCCCCCCATTTTTGCTCTTCAAAATGGGGGGACTGAGGGGGGCGTTTTTTCTAAAAAGTCCACAAATTGGATTTTGTGAACTTTTTAGAGAAAATAGGATTGAAGCGCGCCGCGACGCGCGTGACCTTAACTTGATACCCCTTCGTGAGCGTTTTTTTGAAGAAAAGCATTTGCCGTTAAAACCACCCCTCGTAGTATCAGCCCTTAAGTATTGCCAAGTAGAGAGTTAAAGCCCTCACTACAAGGAAAAGAGACAAATTTATGACCGAAGAAAACAAACTCCCCTCAGGACATACCCGCATAGACTCCCTCGAAATGCGCGGAATCACCAAACGCTTCCCCGGCGTACTCGCCAGCGACAACGTAAATTTTGACGTTAAATCTGGCGAAGTTCATGCCCTCCTTGGTGAGAATGGTGCCGGAAAAAGCACCCTCATGAAAATTCTCTATGGGATGTACGAACCCAGCGAAGGGGAGATTTTTCTGAACGGCAAAAAAATCACCATCGATTCACCAACAGATGCCATAAACCATGGCATCGGCATGATTCATCAACACTTCATGCTCGTTGAAACCCTCACCGTAGCCGAAAATGTCGCACTAGGGCTACCTTCCTCGCGTGGATTCCTAACAGACTTAGATAAAGTCTCAGCGCGTATTTTAGAGCTTGCCGATATTTACGGCTTAGATATTGACCCTGAAGCCTATATTTGGCAACTCTCTGTAGGGCAACAACAACGCGTAGAAATCATCAAAGCCCTCTATCGCGGTGCCGCCCTTCTCATCTTAGATGAACCAACCGCAGTGCTCACGCCACAAGAAGTAGACGAATTCTTCGTTATTATGCGCCAAATGGTTGCCGATGGTCACGCACTTATATTTATTTCGCATAAATTGCACGAGATTATGAGTATCTGTGACCGAGTTACTATCCTTCGAGATGGCGAAAAAGTTGGCACAAGAAATATCGCCGATATTACCAAATCGGAACTCGCAAACTGGATGGTTGGGCGCGAAGTTAGCATGACGCGTGAACTCGAAGACATAGAACGTGGTCCATCTCGCCTATCCCTCGAAAATCTCTCATGCGATAATGAAAGAAAATTACCCGCTGTAAAAAAGGTCTCACTAAAAGTACATTCAGGTGAAATTTTAGGGCTGGCAGGTATTTCAGGAAATGGACAACGTGAACTAGCAGAGTCAATTACGGGCTTACGTGAAGTCACTGGCGGCAAAGTGTTTCTCGAAGATGAAGATATTACAAATTTTCGCCCAGGAGAAGTCACCAAACGGATGCTATCCTACATCCCCGAAGAGCGGATGCGAGACGGCATGATTAAAGATTTCTCTATTGCTGAAAATATGGTCTTGCGCGAGCATCATATTCCACCTTTTGCCGAAAAAGGATTCTTAAAGTTGAAAAAGATAGCCAGCCATAGCGATGAGTTGATTAAAAAATTCCGCGTAAAAACACCCTCGCGGGAAACGAAAGCGGGTACGCTTTCTGGTGGCAATATCCAAAAAGTTGTTTTGGCGCGAGAGATTTCACGCAATCCACGTGTTCTCATCGCCGCTCAACCCACCCGCGGGCTTGATGTGGGCGCAACAGAATATGTCCACGAGCAATTGCTCAAACAACGTAAAGATGGCACCGCCATTATGATGATTTCTGAAGATTTAGATGAAGTAATGGCACTCTCTGATCGCATTGCCGTAATCTGTGAAGGTGAAATCATGGGCATCGTAGATCGTGCCGATGCTACCCCACAAAAGCTAGGCTTAATGATGGCAGGAGAAAGCGGGGAATAAGCAAAAACTCTTTTTTATAAAGCAAAACTCGATTTTTTAGAGTAAACTTACACTCTAAAAAATCGAGTTTTTAATTAACAAATTCACAATATATCCTGAACAACTTCTGAACACTTTTTCTTTATATTTAGCGTATAGAGAAAACAGGAGAAATAAAATGACAAAAATAACCTACTCAATTGTTGCCCCCATTTACAACGAAATCGAAATTGTAGATGAATTCTGTAAGCGGATTAATGCCGTCATGGATGCCACGGGGGAGACTTGGGAACTCGTTCTCGTTAGCGATGGATCAACAGATGGCTCGACCGAACGTATCCGTGAGCTTGCTGCCGCCGATGAACATATCCGCGCCGTAATCTTTGCGCGTAATTTTGGGCACCAAATTGCCGTCACAGCAGGGCTAGATTATACGCGTGGCGAAGCTGTCACCATCATAGACGCAGACCTCCAAGACCCGCCAGAAGTCATTCTCGATTTAATCGAAAAATGGAAAGAAGGCTATCAAGTTGTCTACGCCGTGCGTGCTGAGCGAGAGGGTGAAAGTTGGTTCAAGAAGTTTAGTGCTTCACTCTTTTACCGCATTATCTACAAAATCACCGATGTCGAAATCCCGCTTGATACTGGTGACTTCCGCCTGTTAGATCGAAAAGTTGTAGATGTGATGAACTCCATGCGAGAAAAACATCGTTTCTTGCGTGGCATGTCTTCATGGATTGGCTATAAACAAATCGGCGTAAAATATAAACGCGCCGCACGCTTTGCAGGTGAAACGAAGTATCCATTTAAGAAAATGCTTCAACTTGCCTTAAACGCGATAACGAGCTTCTCTTATTTCCCCCTCCAAGTTGCCAGCTATTTTGGTTTTTTCTCTGCGGGGATTGCAATTATCGCCATCCCTCTTGTTGCCATTTTGCGTATGACTGGCTCGCATTTTTTTGAGGGGCAAACGACTACACTTATCGCGGTGCTCTTTTTGGGCGGCGTACAATTAATCTCTTTAGGCATTTTGGGCGAGTATATTGGCAGACTTTATGATGA
>CAZAWS010000077.1:0-7410 GCA_964488755.1 uncultured Anaerolineaceae bacterium
AAATAACCTATCCATTTGAAACATATTTCACTCAATTTTGCCTCATTAATGGGTAATTTATTTCTTCCTAAGTCCTTATCTAAATTTTAATGCGCTAACTCATTCCTATCTGTCGTCAAAAGAAAAATATCTACAGATAAAAAGAGCAATAGCCAAAGAGCCAAACGCAACGCAATGCTGGCTTGAATGGCGTGCCTTGCTACCTCTAGCGCGTCTCCGTGCCATGCAAGATAAAAGTGGGGGAAAAATAAAAGTAAAAATCCGAAAAGTAGCCAAAAAGCAGAGCCGTTTTTCAGAGAAAACTTTATGCCCACAAAAGTTATCAAGGCTAAGAAAAGTAAAAGCCAAAGAGAGTTGGGGTAGAAAATACCACCAAAAAGCCATGCCATAAAGGGGGCATATTTTTTAGGGGCGTAACTCTCAACACTTTTTGGGGAAAGCAAGGTTTCAAGGTTTTCCCAAGGAGATTTTAACGTATAAATGGGATGAGCGAGTAAAAATTGAATATAGACTTTTTTACCTGATTTGAGCATCCAGGTTTCGGCATCGTTTAATGCCATGCTGTTGAAAAGAGCAAAATCATCATGGTGAGCAAAATTGCCACTTAATGCCAGTAACTCTGGTGAAATGGGCATATTTTCTTCTTCAAAATAGGCAAGGAATTCTTCATTTGGCAAAATGCGGTGCAAAACGATATTTGTAAGCGGGTAAAGCCAGCGTTTCATCGTTAGCGTTTTTGAAATTTGCATATTTTGATAACTGAAAATAACGATAAGTATGCTTAATATCCAATAAAAACGTTGATTTTTATAGAAAATGCCAATAAGAGACAAAATCCCCGCGATGAGAAGACTTAGGTAGATATTGGTTTCACGCGTACCAATCCACCACGCAAAAAGAAAAATGAGCAAGGTGAATACTGCCCAGTGCCATTTTTTTACCAATAACAACCACGTTGCAAGCATCAACACCATTAAAGAAATAGAAAGCGATTCGCTTTGAATAACGTGATTCCACAATTGAATGGAGGAAGCTAGACTAAAGCCTAGAATAAAATAAAAAGCAATAACTCGCAACCATGGGTTACGAATGATTTGGCTAAAAGCCCATGCCAACATAAGCCACGCAAAAACAGAAAAAAGGGTCTGCGCTAAATCAATACTCGTGGGAGATACACCAACCAATTTATAAAAAACTGCGGCTCCCCAAGGCTTGGTAAATGTCCACAAACGGAGATCATTCCATGCAAAAGTGCTGGCAGGCAGTGTGTAATCGGAGCTATCTGCTAATTTCTTTGCCTCTCGAACAATCCAAAAGTTTTGTATTTGCAAAACAAAATATAGAATTCCCGCGCCAAGCATTAAAACTATCTGATGCTTTTTTAAAGAAGGTTGATTCGAGATATTTTCTTTATCTGGAAAAAAATTTTGAAGCGGTGAGGGTTGCTGAATAAGCAGAGAGAGAAAAAACACACCGCTAGAAAAAGAGAGCCATATTAGCGAGGGCTGGATGCGCCCAAAATAAATAAAATAGCGAACAGCTTCAACCTTTCCGAAAGAGACGGGCAGGGAGACCAAGAAAATCAAAAAGGATGCAAAGAAGAGAAAAAATAAATTATTTTCTCGGCTTAGCCAATGCTCAAGATTTGATGCTTGATTCACTGAAATTTTATAAAAAACAAAAATTATGCTTGCCAGAATAAAGCTATTAATTATAAGAATTGCCCAACGCCCCGCTGAATATCCCAGAAAGCCGCCACTTTGTGAGGGTTCTACCAGAAGGGTGCCAACCACAACAATCCCGCCAAGAGCTATTATGCCAAGAAATACCTGCATTATTCGCATTAGAGGGTTTTTAGGAGAAAAGAATGCCATAATGTATTTTATCTGTGGGGGAATTTCTTAGCTATTCTAAATACGCAGAACAATCAAGCGGTTCTTGCCGCGGGGCAAGTAACTGCACATGAACGGATCTAAAAATTTCAATGGGGTGGTAAAAACAGAGTGTGGGCGCAGATACCCATTTCATCCAAGCGTCTCCTTCTTCGGCAAAGGCACCTTCTTCATATTTGGGAACTACTTTAAGCGGCTCAGTAATAATTAGGCTAAAACGATGGTCGGCAAGGTCTTGATAATAAGGGGCAAAATAATCGGCGTTGCTTGCCATAGCTTCATTCATCAGGCGTTTTTTCTCATACTCTGGCACAAGTCGAATTTTAGGCACATAGCCAAAGGTGAGTAGCTGGCGCAGGTCAATAAAGAGAACGTCCCCTTTTTTATCAGATATTTCAGAAAAGGCACTAATGATATCTAAAGTTCTTTGCACTTCTTCATCAGAAGGTAAAGATTTAATTGGTGGATCAGCAAGTGCATTGTGATCGGTGAGAAACTCTACAAGCAAAACTTCCTCTGTGTTAAGTGCTAAATTAGGAGAAATTTTACGCATAGAGGCATAAGCGGGCAAAGTAAAAAGAAGAATTAGTGTGATTTTAATCCATAAGGGTGCTTTATTAGATTGCCTAAACCATTGGCTCCCCCCATTTTTCCATGCTATTGCGCTTACAAAAAGAAGGGCAATCAGAAGCATATCAAGATTGTGAAGATTATTCCCGCCACCAATTTTTGTACTAATAATAAGCCCAACAATCAAAAAGGCTAAAAGAGACCCCAAGATAGATAATTTTTGCCACAAGGAAGCTTGCCAGTGCTTTTTATATAATAAATAACTCAATAAAATTATTAGGGGCAGAATAGCGATGAGTAACCCGCCCACAATCCCTTCTCGATATGTATCGTTAGGAAGCAAGCGATACCAGAGAAGGGGTTGGTCATAAGCAATTCTTTCTTCCGGAAGAATACTCACACCTGTCCAAACTGATTGGATGATGGGGAGGAGATACCAAAGTGCAACACCGGCGATGGCGAGAGCGATGGCGCGTCCCCAATCGCGGAGGGCGGGACGCGCGCCTTTCAACTTGCTACCGTTCAACGACATCATCCCAGCCCAAATCGCGGGGGCATAAGCCCACGTCCAACGAGCAGATTCGGCATAATATCCCGCCAATGCAACTAAGGGTATTGCTATCCATAAAGGACGTTCCCAGGCAATAGCTACCAAAATTGCACTAAGAACAAGCGGAGTATAAATTGGTCCTTGGTTGAGGAAAAGAAAAGCCCATAGTCCAAGAAGTAGCCACTCCCTTCTCCTATTTTCTTCTACTTTGAAACTAAACCATCCGAGCACCATATAGGGGAAAGAAAAAAGCAAGGCACTCCAGAAACGATGAAGGAGAATACTCGTGTTTGGGAGTAGGAAAGGAAGCCCCCAAAGTAATTGCCTGCCTCTGGACGTGAGAGAAGGAATTTCTTGATCAATGGGGTAATTATATAATTGTCGTCCGAAAATAAGAGAATAATCCCAGAGGCGGTTGCCATCAGACCAATAAAGATTAAAGGGGTAATTTTTTACATCAGAAAACACATAAGCAAGTGTATAACTTGTGCTGGTAAGCAATATACTTTGCAAAAGCGGAAACCAACCAATGAGTTTTTCATCTTCTCTTGTGAAGAGTATGGCTAGAATAATACTCAAAAATCCCCAAAGAAAAAGTCGGAAATAAATGGGGCGAAAAACAAGTCCCCAAAGAGTATATTGAAAAAAGTATATAGGGAATATGAGGAGAATAATTGCAAATATCCACCGCAAAAAACTTACTCTTTGACGAACAGAAATAATGCCTTTAATAAAGCCTTGTAACTTCTCAGCTCTCCAAAGAAAAAGCCATAAGATGAAGAGCAAAATGACCAAAAAGATGAGAGTAAATGCGAAGATAGCCCCCCACTTCAGAGAGAATATACCAAAAAGTTCCCCTGTGCCATTGGCTATATGATACAAGTCAAAGGCAATTAGAAAGAATAAAAAAGCAACAAATATGAAAAAACTTTTTTTTATGATTCTATCTTGGCTATTCTGCACGCGTAGTGACCTCATCTTTATTCTTTCTCTGCATCAAAGCATTAATTGGGATATAGAATAAAAGCATTCCATTTAACAAGTAAAAAAGTGCTCGCACGCCCAAAGAAACAGCCGCCATCTCTACTGGGTCGATGCCAAAAACACCGTATAAATAAACCATAGAGACTTCAGTAATCCCTAAACCACCTAAAACTTGAATAGGCACAAAAGAAATTAATTGTAGAATAGATGTTATATATATATTCTCCCATACCTTAATGGGCAAATCAAAAATGCCTACCACTGTATAAGAATACATCATTGTAACCGTCATATAAAGAGCCGAAGTTAATACACTTTTTTGTAGCATAGAGAAAATTTTCTGTTGTTTCTCTTGAGCAAGTGAATGTAGGGCATCTAAACCACGCTGAACTAGTGAGAAGTCTTCTACTTTAATCAGGATAAGCCCTCTTTCCACTAGGTTTATAAAAGATTCTCGAAATACAATTGTGGTTATCACCAACCCAACACCAAAGGTAATGCCCATAATTATAAGTATTGTCAGGCTTTGCAAAGGCTGAATTTCTTCCCAAACTATTTTTGAGGAAAAGAGTAGGTATATGCCCACAATTAATACATCGCCAAATTTAACCATCAAAAATGTTATACCCGATCTTGTTAATTTCACTTTTTTATCGGCTTTTAACATTGTCATATAAGAGGCAATTCCTGCTGTATTTGAGATAAAGTTCGAAATGATATTTTGCCAAACAACAACGGTAAGCATATCTCTATAGGTAATATCATCATCTATGACTGTGTAATACTGAAAGGCTTTAAGAAAAAGTAACAGGAAAAAAAATCCTACTCTGGCGAAAAACCAGAACCAAGACATGCGCTCACTTAGCTCAGGAATATAACTTAAGTCTATTTTTTGTATAACAAATACAATCAAGCCTATAGCAAGAAGGAGTTTAATGGTATTCCAAGAGTAGAGTTTTTTTAATTTTTCTTTCATGTTTTTCTTTGCTATTTCAGATAAGCAGAGCAATCAAGAGGTTCTTGACGCGGAATAAGTAACTGCACATAAACAGACTTAAAGGTTTCAATTGGCTTGTAGAAACAGAGTGTTGGCTCGGCTACCCATATTGTCCAAGCGTCACCTTCTTCGGCAAAAGAACCTTCTTCGTTTTTAAGTGCCACTTTAAGCGGCTCGGTAATAATTAAGCTAAAACGATGGTCGGCAAGGTCTTGATAATAAGGCGCAAAATAATCTGTATTGCCTGACATCGCTTCGTTCATCAACCGCTTTTTTTCATATTCTGGCACCAGTCGAATTTTAGGAACGTAGCCAAAAGTGAGAAGCTGACGCAAGTCGATAAAGAGAACTTCACCTTTTGTATCAAGGAATTCAGCTGATGTGCTAATTGCCTCTAGGGCGATTTGTATTTCTTCGTCAGAAGGTAAAGATTTTATAGGTGCGTCTGTAAGCTTATTATAATTTGTGAGAATTTCGACTTGCAAACGCTCGTTTGGACTAAGAGCTAAGTTTGGCGATAATCCCATTACAAAAGAATAAGCGGGCAAAACAAGTAAAAGGATTAGGGTCGTTTTTAACCAAAGAGGTGCTTTGCTTGACTTATCGAACCATTGGCTTCCGCCATTTCTCCAAGCTATGGCAGTTACAAAAAGAAGGGTGATTAGGAACATATCGAGATTGTGGAGGTTGTTCCCGCCACCAATTTTTGTACTGATAACAAGCCCAATAGCTAAGAAGACTAAAAGAGAAGCAAGCATTGCCAGTTTTTGCCAAAGCGAAGGTTGCCAATGTTTTTTATATAATAAATAGATCAATAAAATTGATAGGGGCAAGGTGGCAATAAGCAGTCCGCCCAAAATTCCTTCCGGGTATGTGTCGTTAGGAAGTAGGCGATACCAGAGGAGGGGTTGCCTAGAAGTAGAAACTAGCACAGATGCGATAATGCCTTGAAGAATACTAAAGAGTTTGAAAGCTCCATTGCTGATAATGAGACCAACGATTACGAGTACTGAGAAAATGCCATAGATTGCTTTTTTCTGTATTCCTGATAATTGCCAGCGTTTTTTTTGGAAAAACAGAACAATCAATAAGATGATGATTAAGAAACTAGGAATTCGGACATCTGGAAAGAGCCAAAGAGATACGCCAGATATTGCTAGGATGAAAGCACGCACCCAATCGCGGAGGGTGAGCTGCGCGCCTTTTAGCTGGATTCTGTTGATGGACAGCACCCCAGCCCAAATAGCGGGCGCAAATTCCCACGTCCAGCGAGTCGTCTGAACATAATATCCAGCAAAGGCGACTAGGGGGATAGCAATCCACAATGGTGATTCCCATGTGATGGCTACTAAAATCGCGCCAAGAATGAGTGGAGTATAAATAGGACCTTGATTAAGAAAAAGAAAAGCCCATAGCCCAAGAAAAAGCCAGGTTTTACTCTTCCTTTCTTTTGTTTTGAAGGCTATCCATCCCAAAATCATATAGGGTAGAGATAAAAGCAATGCGCTCCAAAAACGATTAAGAAGAATGTTAGTGTTCGGCAAAAGGAAGGGAAGCCCCCACAAAAATTGCCGGCCGGGGGAGATAAAAGTGTAGATAGATTGGTCGGCTGGATAATTATAAAGATGCCGCCCAAACATGATTGAATAATCCCAAAGGCGATTGCCATCAGACCAATAGAGGTTAAAGGGGTAATCTTTGACGTTGGAGAAAACACTGGCGAGGGTGTAGCTGGTGCTGGTAAGCAATATGCTTTGCAAAAGTGGATCCCAAGTAATGAGTTTTTTCGCGTCTTTGGTGAGTAGTATGGCTAATAAAGTATTTAAAAATATCCAAATAAAAAGTCTGAAAGATGTATCGCGGAATACAAGACCCCAAAGCGTGTATTGAAAAATGTAAATAGGAAAAATAAGGAGAAGAGGGGCAAATATCCACCGAAGAAAACTCGATTTTTGCCGCAAGATGATAATGCCTTTGCTGAATACTTGCAACGCTTCAGGTTTCCAAAACAAAAACCACAAGGTGGTTAGTAAAGAAGTTAGGAAGATGAATGTTAATGCGAAACCCAGCCCCCATTTAAGGGAGAATCCATTTAGCCATGCGCCAGTTCTCTGAGCAATAGAATAGAACTCCCTTAGTATTTCCAAGAAAAAAAACGCCGTACCAATAAAAACGGTAAGGCGAAGAAGGAAGGGTGTTTTTTTCTTCATAAAATTTATCATTTACGTTTTTCTTCTTCCAGAATTTCCTTAAAAAAGGCTAGACGTTTCTCTTCTTTAACTTTTGTATCTATAAGCGGGGCAATTATTTCTCGGTCTACGCGTTTGCCACGCATTTTGTAAGCAAAGTCACGAATAAGTTTACCATGTGTGAGGATATTATCTTCTGTGTTCGGGATTTTTAGAAGGAATTCTACG
>CAZAWS010000078.1:0-2233 GCA_964488755.1 uncultured Anaerolineaceae bacterium
CACGAATACTTTAAGGTTTTTTTCGCGTTATTCGCTAATTTCGCTGATTTCGCGTTAAAGAGATGATATTTTATCTTTTGCAGAAGGCTTTCTCGCTCAAAATCAGTTTTTGATGGCGTTAGAAATGCGGAATCACAACTATCGAGTAATATATTATGAAAAATTTTAATAGCTCTGCCAAAGAAATTATTACAAAACGCTTTTCATGCCGCGACTATAGCCGCGAACCAATTGATGTCGAAAAACAAGAGAAACTCCTGGCATATATCGGTGATTTACCGCCCGCCCCCTTTGGCTCAACACCGCGTTTTGATTTATTAGCGGCAAGCAAAGGGGATAGTAAATCTCTACGCGGATTAGGCACTTACGGCTTCATCAAAAACCCATCTGCCTTTATTCTGGGGGCAATGCCATCAGGTGAATCAGCATACGATCTCGAAGATTATGGCTATTTGATGGAAATGATTATTCTCTACGCCACCAGCTTAGAACTTGGCACTTGTTGGTTGGGTGGCACATTTACCAAAAGCCCTTTTGCAAAAAAGATAAACTTAGACGCAAATGAAACTATGCCCGCAATTACAGCTATGGGAGAATATCGTGATGTCGACCAAAAGCGGCGCGGCTGGACAAGCAAAGCCGCCGGCTCTGCACGCCGCCTTCCTTGGGATAAGTTTTTCTTCAATATCATCTTCGATACGCCCTTAATTCGCAACGAAGCTGGGAAATATGCCACAGCATTAGAGATGGTGCGTATAGGTCCTTCTGCATCAAATAAACAGCCTTGCCGCGTTCTTAAATATAAAAACTTTTGGCGTTTTTATTTACGCCGCACGCCCGGTTATAGAGAAGATATTATCAAAAAGATTTTGCGCCTTTGCGATTTGCAACGCCTAGATATGGGGATTGCCATGAGCCATTTTGAGTTAATGGCAAAAGAGTTAGGGTTACAAGGCAAATGGGTGGTAGAAGACGACCTCGATAAAAATCCCACCGCACTGACGGAGTATATTGTCAGTTGGGAAAGTGAAGAAAAATAAAAAATTGCATCCTTCGTATTCAAGCCCTATAATATCCCTTATGCCCACTTACCTCCACAATCTTCTCCGCCTAAAACAAAACCAGCGTACCCTCGACCCGCGCCTAGCCATTTATTATATAACTACGTATTGCAATCTCAACTGCACCTATTGCGAAGATTTCGGCGCGCGGCGCAATGCAAATGCAGTCACAGCTACGCTAGAAGATGCCAAGAAAATCCTACAAATAATTCGGGATGGGGTGGACAATCTCTGGATAACAGGTGGTGAGCCGCTCCTTGCTCCTCATCTTTTAGATTTGTTGGATTATGCTAAACAGGATTTGCGTTTCCGTGAACTCAGTCTCATCTCCAACGGGACGCTTCTCTCCCAAAATTTAGGCTTGCTTCGCGTTGTGGACAGGTTGATTCTGAGCCTCGACTCGCTTAATCCATCTGCGTTGGCTTCGGTAAGTTTAGAAAATGAGCAATCACAAAATCTCATAAAAACCATCGAAGAAATTGCTCCTCTACAAAAAAAGGATAATTTCAAACTCATCCTAAACGCCGTTATCACGCCAGAAACTTTGCCAGATATGGATAGCTTGATTGATTTCTGCGCCAAAAATAAAATTTGGCTCTCTTTCTCTCCTCAAGCGGTCAATAATTGGATTCATTTTGATTTAGCCACTTCCCCCGAATATAGTCAGTTTATCAAAAACCTTCTCGCACGCAAAAAAAAGGGCGCACCGATTTTAGGGAGCAATCTCTATCTAAAAACCCTTCTCGACCAAAAACCCTACGAATGTTATCCCACCATCATCCCACGTATTATGCCCGATGGCTGGCTGATATATCCCTGCTTGCCAATGGAAAAAGCGGGTGGCGAAGTTGGCGGTCGCCCAGTGAATTTGCTCAATGTATCATCTTGGGCAGAAGCGTGGCAAATTGCCAAAGACCGCTATGGAGAAGCCCCTTCCTCTTGCACCTCCTGTT
The DNA here is from genome assembly GCA_964488755.1 of uncultured Anaerolineaceae bacterium. Lineage (GTDB taxonomy): Bacteria > Chloroflexota > Anaerolineae > Anaerolineales > Villigracilaceae > Desulfolinea. Next base: position 2,015 of record CAZAWS010000078.1, read on the forward strand.
TTCAACAATGTTATGCTGAACCCTCCCTCATGCAAGCTCACCCCCTCGCGTGGATTTCAGAATATCTTCGCACCGGTATTGATTTAGGCACTTATGCGCCGGGGTAGGGAGCAGGAAATCAATGGATCAGTAGACCAGTAAATCAGGAATTAGGCTACAGATCCTTGTTCTACTCTTACCCGATTTACTGTTTCCTGCTCTACTGCTTCCTGTTTTACT
>CAZAWS010000078.1:2333-7390 GCA_964488755.1 uncultured Anaerolineaceae bacterium
ATACACTGATTTTTATCAAAAAATTATGCCCCCAATCCAAACCCACAACACAATCATCATCGGCGGTGGGGTTGCCGGTCTCACCTCAGCCTTGCATCTTGCTGAACGCGACCTCAAACCCCTCCTCCTCGAAGCCGACCCCGAATATCTGGGTGGAAGGCTCGCGGGTGGGGAGACTGTTAACGTCAATGGCTACGAATTTCGCCTAGAGCACGGAATGCACGGGATATGGTCACAATATCGTAATTTTCAGGCAATGCTCGCTCGCCATAATTTGCGTCCCGTTTTTGTGCCTGCCGAAAAAGAAAATTGGATTTATCGCAAGCATGGCAGAACTACGCAGGCAGAAATCGGCTCAACCATTCGGCACAGTTTTCTGCCCGCGCCCTTTCATTACCTTGCCCTATTTTTGCGCCCCAGTTTTTGGTGGATGCTCGACCTCCGTGATTGGCTTTTGCTTCCCCTCACTTGGATGGGGCTAGTAATGGGGATTGGCGTGGACCCGCACGCCGAAGCTCAGCCTTTGGATGGGATGACCGTCAAAGACTTAACGCGTAAATGGTCGCCAGCGGTACGCGCGTTATTCATCGGGCTTGCCCGCAATGGGCTTTCTACTGTCCCAGACGAGATGCCCCTCTCTGGCTTTTTGGCTTTTTTGCGTTTCTACACCCTGCTACGGCGGGACGCGTGGGTCTTCTCCTATCTTCCAGATGATGGGGGCACGAGCATCACCGAGCCGCTGGGGCAGAGAATCTCTTCACTAGGCGGGATCACGCGTAGGGGCACGCGTGTTACGTCAATTGCTAGGGATGGGGAAAAATGGCTCGTGCGCTGGGAATCTGCTCAGGGGACAGAATCCGCGCGTGCGGAGTATCTCATCCTAGCAACAGATTCTCAAAATGCGAAAAAGCTAATTGAAGAACCCCCACCTAGCCTCCTCCAAAAGGGGAAAGGGACTGGTTCTCCCCTCTCTTTGGGGGGAGTTAGAGGGGGGAGAGAACTTTTCTTTCCAAAATCTTTAGAAAACGCAGTTGTTCGATTATGGTTTGATGCGAAGCCCAAAACAATCCCCGAAGCAGGGATTTTCACGGGTGAGTTTATTTTGCATAATTATTTTTGGCTCGATAGGCTCAACAATCCTTTTAGGCGTTGGGCGCGTGAGACCGGGGGGAGTGCCATCGAATCCCATATTTACGGACCTGATGAGGCGTTAAATCAGCCCAATGCCGTCATTTTGGCACAGGCAATTCAAGATGTGCAAAGTGTTTGGGGGGAGTTGCGCGGGCATCGCATTCATGCTCATATTCAGCGTAATCCCGCTACGCATACCTTGCCCGAAATTATGGCGAAGGAAAATCAACTTGGCGTAAAAACCCCGTGGAAAAATCTTTATTGCGCTGGTGATTGGGTGCAAGACCCCGCACCTGCATTTTTTATCGAACGCGCTTGCCTAACAGGCATTAAAGCTGCGAATAGGGTTTTAGAATCGGAAGGGGTTGCAACTGTGCCATTGCTCGCTTATCTTCCACCAGAACCCCTTGCCGCGTGGATAGAGCATCTCATGCAACGTGGGCGGGGAAAGATTAGAAGAAAGAAAGCAAAAAAAGCAAAGTGAGTTTTTTACACTTTGCCGTTATAATATGGGGGCGCACCTTTCTGGTCGCCTAACGATGTTATGAAAAATGAGAAGAAGGAGAAATATCCATGTCAGGTCATTCTAAGTGGTCAACTATTAAACGTAAAAAAGGTCTTGCCGATGCAAAGCGCGGTGCCGCCTTCACCAAATTAAGCCGTGAAATTGTCATTGCCGCACGAGAAGGTGGTGGCGATCCTGAAATGAATTTTCGTCTGCGTTTGGCAATAGACAAAGCTAAAGTGGGCAATATGCCCAAAGACAATATCGAACGCTCTATCAAGCGCGGTACAGGTGATGATAAAGATGGCGTTGTCTATGACGAAGTAACCTACGAAGGTTACGCGCCCAAGGGCGTAGCAGTGATTTTAGAATGTTTGACTGAAAATAAGAATCGTACTGTTGCTGAAATTAGGCATGGCTTAGATAAAGCGGGTGGTTCACTTGGCGAAAATGGCTCCGTAATGTGGCAATTTGAACGTATCGCTTTTTTCACTTTCCCTGAAGATAGAATGGACTTTGATGCCGCCTTTGAACTTGCCATTGAAGCCGGTGCAGATGATGTAACCCAAGACGATGATATGATCGAAATTGTTGCACCTATAAGCAACTTCAAAACCATTAGCGACGCCCTAGATGCCGCAAAAGTTCAGCCCGAAGATGCGGGAATGCGTATGGAGCCTAAACAAGAAATGGCACTAAGTGTTGAAGATACACTTCAGGTTCTAAAAATAGTTGAGCATCTCGAAGAACTGGATGACGTGCAAAATATATACCATAATATGACTATTTCTGATGAAGTGATGGCGGCTTTGGCGGAAGAATAAAAGATGGGGGAAGATTTTTTGTACACGGAGTTTTACGGATTTTGCAGAGAAAAAACTTTTGTTTTTTCTCTGTAAAACCAAAAACTTTCTCCGTGTACAAATAAAGAAAGGTATTAGCCACGTGACAATTTGCCATAAAGAACATTCGTTGGTTGAGTAGGCGGTGCTTTTGCCGTATCGAAACCAATAGTAAGCAGAAAAACTTATGTTTGTGGTTTCGATACGCTCCGAAAAAGCACTCGGAGCTACTCAACCACCTTCAAAAACAAAAGTGTCATGTGGCTAGGAAAGGTATTCAAAAATGAGCTTAGTTCTAGGCATAGACCCCGGCACCGCTATCACTGGCTATGGATTTGTGCGCCATCACGATGACGATAGCCTCGAAGCCGTCGCTTATGGCGTTATCACCACCCCTGCCAAAATGCCCGCTCACGAACGCCTTGTCTCAATTTATGAGCAACTTAACGAACTTCTCCTTCTCCATCAGCCAGAACGATGTGCAGTGGAGAAGTTGTTTTTTCAGCGTAATGTCACCACCGCCATCGCGGTGGGGCAGGCGCGCGGCGTGGTCATGCTCGCCCTTGCTCAAGCAGGGATGAATCCCGCAGAATACACGCCCAATGAAATCAAATTAGCGGTGTCAGGTTATGGCGGAGCGGGCAAACGTCAAGTTCAAGAGATGGTGCGAATGTTGCTTGAATTGGATAGCATCCCTCGTCCCGATGACGCGGCGGATGCCCTCGCAGTGGCGATTACGCATATCCACACGAAGAAGTATGATTAAGAAGTAGACCTGACAAGTTTTAAGAACCTGTCTGGTCTCTCGATAAAGAGAGAGAAAATTATGATCGCAACCCTACGCGGTGAAATTACCCAAATTGAAGAAAATGCCCTCATTATCGAAATTGCCAACTTGGGGATACGCGTCCAAGTCACATCTACTTTGCGAGAGCAAATGAAAGTGGGTGAACGCGTTTTCTTGCATACCCATTTTGTGGTGCGTGAAGATTCTATGTCTTTATTTGGATTCGAGACCGTAGACGAGCGCGCCCTCTACACTCTTCTTCTCAGCGTCAGCAGGGTTGGTCCCAAATTAGCCATGGCGATTCTCTCCGCCCTTCCACCTGATACCATTAAACGAGCAATTTTGGATGAAGAATACGCAATTCTTAATCGTGTTTCTGGCGTAGGGAAGAAAACGGCACAACGCATTGTCTTAGCTCTTCAAGATAAAATCAAACCCACCAGTGTTTTGGAAGAAGCCAGTAGATTAACCGATACCGATACCGAAGTTATGGGGGCATTAACTGCGCTTGGGTATAGCATTGTAGAAGCTCAAACCGCCATCCAATTTATCTCCAAAGATGCACCAGATTCTATAGAGGAAAGATTGCGCTTGGCTTTGGGCTATTTTCAGTGACAAAAATTTGCATATACCCTCGCGTAGAATCAATGGGAGGGGTTGGCTCCTTCCGCATCAAATTTGCAGAGGGATTAAAATCCCGCGGCATTGAAGTCACTCACGACCTAGACGCACCGCGCGTGGACTTCATCTTGCTCCTCGCTGGGACGCGTAATCTCGTTGGTTTACATCGTGCCCGCAAACGCGGCATCCCCATCATCCAACGCCTAGACGGAATCAACTGGGTACAACGCAAACGCTGGACGAGTTTTAGATACCACCTCCGCGCAGAATACGGCAACGCCAACCTCGCCTTTATCCGCCGTTTTCTAGCCAATAAAATCGTCTATCAAAGCGAATTCACCCATCAATGGTGGGAAGATTGGTACGGAAAAACCCGCATTCCCCACACTGTCATTCACAATGCAGTTGATCTAGATATTTATTCCCCCTCCCCTCGTAGTGACGACTTCAGTCGTCCCGCTTCTCAAAGCGCTCTAGCCACTGTCCCCAGCGGCGGGAATGATACATACCGCCTCCTCCTCGTAGAAGGTAGCCTCGCCGGTGGACTAGATTCTGGTCTCCGTTGGGCAGTGGCACTTGCCGAAAATCTTAGTAAAATACTTCCCATCGAACTTCTTGTTGTTGGGCGCGTAGATGAAAATCGCAAGATGGAAATCCTAGCAAAAACCACGGCAGATATAAGATTTCTCGGCGTAGTCCCCCGCGCAGAAATCCCAGATATAGACCGCTCTGCTCATCTCTATTTTTCCGCCGAAGTAAATCCTCCCTGCCCCAACGCTGTCATCGAAGCCCTCGCCTGTGGACTTCCCGTATTAGGATTTGACACCGGCTCACTCTCAGAACTTGTCCCTCCTGCCGCGGGAAAAACCGTTCCCTATGGAGCCGATGTCTGGAAACTAGAATCTCCCGATATTTCTTCTCTCACCGAAGCCGCACTTGAAATCCTGACCAATCTCCCCCAATACCAACAATCCGCCCGCCAACACGCCGAAGAAAACTTGGGATTAGACTTAATGGTAGAAAAATACCTCAACTTTTTCACCACGCCCTAACCTTTGCCCCTTTGTCACCCTTGCTACCATCGCCAGCTATACGTTATAGAAGGGGAGTGGAAAGTCGTTCATGCCTATAAATTCCCCGCTTGGCAGGCTCCGCATGTGGAGGGGTGAAA
>CAZAWS010000079.1:0-1330 GCA_964488755.1 uncultured Anaerolineaceae bacterium
TTTTGGCTTCTTGCTGGTCTTGCCCTCTTCGGGCTTGCCCGCAGACTTAGTTCAGAAGAAGCCGCGTTAGTCTCTTTGGCTTTCTTTTTGATTTTGCCCTTCGGCGTAGAAGCCAGCCGCTCTTTTCAACCCGACCCTTTAATGACTTCCCTTTTTATCGGCGGATTTTATTTTCTGTATAGGTGGACGGAAGAAAAGGGCTGGAAACTCGCTCTTCTCTCTGCATTTCTCTTAGGGTTAGCAACACTGGTAAAAATAAGCATCGTCTTTTTTGTTGCTCCAATTGCCATTGTGGCGGTTTTATCTGTTTATCTCCCTCCTCATAGTGAGGGCTTTAGCCCTTACTCTATGGAAAGGGCTAAAGCCCTTACTACAAGGTTATTAAAATCTCCCCAAGTTTGGGCTATGCTCCTCATTATGGTCTTGCCCGCATTTGCTTATTATATTTTGGGCATCCAAGAGACTTCTTCATCCTTCTTTCTTGATAGAACGGTTGGGTTTACAAAACTGCTTAGAGATTCAAAATTTTATCTCCTCTGGATGCGCTTAGTAGGGAGTTTGTTTGGCATAGCAATAATTTACATCAGTCTATTCGGCGTTTTGCTCATGCCCTCACGCGGGCGTGCTATGCTCATCGGCACGTGGATTGGTTATATTCTTTATGGCTTTTCTCTACCCTTTTTTATTCATACCCATAGCTATTATCATATTCAACTTACGCCAATTATCGCGTTGGGGATCGCACCCATTGCTCAGGGAATCATCACTCAAGCCCAGAGACAAGGTCGTTTCTGGCGTGTTCTCCTCATCAGCCTGGCTCTAATCGCAGTTGCTTATAATGCTTGGGTGGCGCGTTCGCTCCTCCTATCTAAAAACTATCGCTTCGAAGCCCTTGTTTGGAAAAATATCGCCGATGAAATCCCAGAAGATTACGACACAATCGCCCTAACGCAAGATTATGGCTACAGAATAATGACTTACGGCTGGCGCAATGTGTCTTTGTGGAAGCTCTCAACGGGCGGGTTAAAAGTGAACGACAATGAAGTAGACGCAATCGCCGAGTTTAAAAAACGAACAGAAGGCAAAGAGTTTTTTCTTGTCACGGCTTTTGGGCAATATAATAAACAACCAGATTTGAAAGAAATTTTGAGTCATTATCCTCTTCTCGGAGAAGATAATGATGATTTTCTTCTTTTTGATTTACGATGATTTCAATTATCACCCCATCCTTTAACCAAGCCAATTTTCTTGAGCAAACGATTCTCTCTGTTTTGGAACAGGATTACCCAGACGTGGAATACCTCATTGCGGATGGCGCGTCTACAGACGG
>CAZAWS010000079.1:1430-3831 GCA_964488755.1 uncultured Anaerolineaceae bacterium
CACAGGTTTGGACTGGTGGTGCTCCGAAGTGGACGCTGGGCAAGCGGACGCGATTAACAAAGGCTTCTCCCGCGCAAAAGGCGACATCATCGCTTGGCTCAATTCTGACGATCTTTATCTCCCTGAAACACTTAGCAAAGTTGCCAAACTTTTTGCCAAAAACCCTACTGCGGGTATTATTTATGGCGATGTTTTATCCATAGACGGCGATGGAAACCCAATCAATGTTCAGCAGTTTGCGCCTTATAAACTAAATGATTTAATGGCGTTCAATATCATCAGCCAACCCGCAGTCTTTATGCGCCGAAGTGTTTTAGAGCAAGCGGGTTATCTCGATATTAATTACCATTTTCTACTCGATCATCATCTTTGGCTACGAATGGCACAACTCGCGCCCATGATTTATACACCCCAAATTTTGGCAAAAGCGCGTTATCATGAAGACGCAAAAAACATCGCCCACGCCGAGCGTTTTGGGACGGAAGCCTTCAAAATTCTCGATTGGATGGAAACACAACCTTTGATGGTTAATATCCTGAGAGATGAGAAGGAAGAAATCTTGGCAGGCGCGCATCACCTAGACGCATTTTATTTAGTCGAAGCTGGAAAAATGAAAGCGGGCTTAAAAGCGTATTGGCGCACTTTCAGATATAACCCCAAAACCGCGCTAAAAAGTTGGAAACGGATTTTATATGCGTTTTTGAGCTTATTAGGCTTTTCGAGCATAAAAGAAAGTTATTTAAAGTCGCGTCAGAAATCTTTAACGCGAATGGACGCGAATTAGCAAATCACACAAATATTTTAAAAAATTCGCGCTATTCGCTCATTCGCGAAATTCGCGTTGAAAAACCTGTAGATAAAATTTGAAAAACAACACCTCCATCTTCCCGCCCAAAATATACACCCTCTTCGCAATCCTAATTTTCTTAGGCTCAATTTGGATTCGGATGGAAGACATCAGCGACCTGCCTCTCGATTTTCACCCCACGCGTCAACTTTTTTCCGCGTTAAAAGCGCGCGGCATTTATTACCAAAATGCGCCGAATATCCCCGATTGGCAACGCGAGATGGCAATCCATCAATGGAAATTACAGGCAACCATCGAACCAGAATTTGTAGAGCGTTTAGCAGTTTTTGCTTACGACAAAACAGGCGAAGCAAATCTAGCCCTACCGCGCATATTTAGCGCAATCTTTTGGGTAATAGGCGGAATCTTTCTCTTTTTCACCACGAAACGCCTCGTCTCTCCCGATGGTGCGTTGCTGACCGCATCTGTTTATCTTTATCTCCCCTACGGCGTTTTCGCCAGCCGTAGCTTTCAACCCGATCCGTTAATGATGATGCTCATCGCCGCGTTTATTTGGGCGTTGGTGGGTTGGGAAGAATGCGCAGAGAAAGAGCCTCGTAGTAAGGGCTTCCAGCCCTTATGGGCTTGGGCAATCCTTGCCGGTCTTTTTGGCGGATTTGCCATCCTTGTAAAAATGACCGCTGTCTTTTTCATTGCAGGCACGGCAATCGTGACCGTGCTAAAAACCAAATCGTTAAAAGATGCGCTCAAAGATGCACAAGTTTGGACAATTGCAATTTTAGCCCTTCTCCCCACTGCCCTATATTTCTTCTACGGCATTGTCCTCGATGGCTTCCTTGCCCAACAATTTGGCGGACGCTTTTTCCCCGCCATGCTCATCCAACCCAGCTTTTACCTCCGCTGGGGATTAAAATTAGACGCCGTAGTTGGTTCCCTTCTCATCGCACTCTCCATAGTCGGCACCCTCCTTTTCCCCAAAAAGAAAAACGGGGTTTTGCACGGACTTTGGCTCGGCTATATTCTCTACGGCTTATATTTCAACTATCATTTTTCAACGCACGATTATTATCAAATCCCCTTCATCATCATCGCCGCGCTCTCCATTGCGCCACTTGGTGAGATAATAAGTGCGACTCTGCGTTCGCGCGTGTCAAATAACTTTTTGCCGCGTCTGATACTCCTCGCCGCGTGGACACTGGCTCTCCTCGGCGCGGCGTGGACAGTCCGCTCCCAAATGCGCGCCGTAGATTATCGTCCCCTCGCTGAAAGCTATCGCGAAATCGGCGATATGCTTCGTGACGAAGGCAGTGTTGTTGCGCTCTCAAAAGATTATGGCTACAGGCTCAATTATTGGGGTTGGCTTAATACCGCCCACTTCCCCTCCGCAGGCGATTTATGGTACCAAGAAAAACGCGGCGACCCTCAGGTCCTTGCCGAAGTTTTCGATAAACACACAAAAAACCGCCGATTTTTCCTCATCACTGACTTTGAAGAATGGGAAAAACAGATAGAATTGCGCGAATATCTTTTTGCCAACTATCCCCTCTATGCCGAGGGAGAGAACTATCTAATCTTTTCTTTAAGCGAATAAAA
>CAZAWS010000079.1:3931-7380 GCA_964488755.1 uncultured Anaerolineaceae bacterium
ATGCTTTACAAAGATAAACTCCCCCAAATTCCCATCATGCTCAACGCGCTAACGACCTCCATTGCCTTAGCCGTCTATGCCTATTTAGGGTTCTTCGCGCGCTTCATGGGAGATGATTATTGCCACCACGATTTAGTCAGCAATAAACCTTTTTTTGCCGCAGTACAACATCACTACACCACATTTTCTAATCGCTATATGATTTTGGCTGTGCCTTATTTAACTGAAAAATTTGGACCTCGCGGGCAATCCTTCTTACCTGCCATTATGATAGTTTTATGGCTAATTGCATTATTTTGGTTGCTCAAAGAACTTCATCTTGCCCTTGCCCTAAAAACAAATAAACTCATCATATATCTCCTCACCAGCCTACTAACCTTCTTCACAATTTTACAAGCACCCGCACGCTATCAATCCATTTATTGGGAAGCCAGCTCCATTAATCGCCTCGTATCTTTAGTATTAACCCTCTTCCTATTTGCGTCACTATTGACCCTTATCCGCAAAGACAATGCCGAAAAAAGAGCTTTTCAATGGAGTCTCCTTTATTTCATAACCACCTTCCTCATCGGCGGCTTTGACGAGATGAACGACACATTCATCTTCGCCATATCATTTCTAGCATTCGCCGGTGTTTTCTTTTGGATGAAAAAAGGAACAAAACGCACCGCCAGCCTTTGGCTTACAGGCAGTATTTTTCTTGCCTCGTTGGCAAGCATGTTGCTCATGGTCATTGCCCCTCATAACTCTGCCCGTATCACCCAACCCCCAACCTTTCTTGTTTTTCTAGAGCGCATCTTCACTTATCCCAAAAACTTCATCATAGATTCAACCCTCACCCCCTTTCCGCTCCCAACTTTACTTTCATTCTTCGTCCCATTTTTGATTTTTCTCTTATTTTATAATCGTGTACAAAAATCTAAAAAACTTCTCTGGCTAACTCTTCTCATAGCCCCACTCATTTTTTATGCACTTCTCATTGTCAACTTTGCCCCCAGTGCGTACGCCCAAGCCTATCCCGCCGACCGCGCTCTATTAGGCGCACGCTTTTTAATGACCGCCATGCTTTTTCTTGAGAGTGCCTTACTTGCATATTTATTGCCCCAAATAAAATCAGCCTACCTCAAATACTTTCTTTTGCTCACCTTAGCAATTTTTTCCCTATATCCCCTCAGAGCGGCGCAGAAAACCTTCAATACCATCGACTTTTATCGCCAACGCGCCACAGCATGGGACTTGCGTGATGATAAAATACGCAGTGCCGTAACAAGTGGTGAAATGAATATCCACATCCAAGAGTTTGATAGTATTCACATTATCAAAGAATTAGATAGTGACCCCAACCATTGGATTAACCGTTGTGCGGCGCGTTATTACGGCGTGGATTCAATCAGTGCAGATGCAAATTATGACGAATAAAAACGGAACGCGCGTGGACTTAGGCTTGCCTCTGGTCTCCATCATTACCCCATCCTTTAACCAAGTGCCCTATATCGCCGCGACGATAGACTCGGTGCTGGCACAAGATTATCCCCGCATCGAATATATCATCGTAGACGGTGGCTCAACTGATGGCAGTGTAGATATTATCAAAAGCTACGCCGATCAACTCGCTTGGTGGGTTTCCGAAAAAGATAAGGGGCAAACAGACGCAATCAACAAAGGCTTTGCCCGTGCCAATGGGCAAATTTTAGCTTGGCTCAACTCAGATGATACCTACGAAGAAGGTGCAATCAGCGCGGCAGTTGATTTCCTAATGAAAAACCCCGAAGTCGGTTTAGTTTACGGAGATTGCAATTTTATAGACGAAAAGGGGCTAAAATTCGGCGAGTTCAACGCCGCCCAAACAGATTTCAAGAAATTACAACGTGGATACGTCCACATCCCGCAACAAGCCTCCTTTTGGCGTGCAGAATTATGGAAAGAAGTCGCTCCCCTCGATGATAGCTTCTTTTTCGCCATGGATTACGATTTATGGACACGCCTAGCCAAAATCAGCGAACTCCGCTATCTGCCCGGCGAGACTTGGGCAAACTTCCGCCTACACAGTAACGCAAAATCCATCGCCCAAGACAAATACTGCTGGGAGGAAATGATGCGCGTTCACTACCGTGAAGGTGGCTCATTCTTCTCAATCATCAATGCCAAACACCTTATTCGCAAAGTAGTCGCCCCATGGTGGAATTGGCGCAGACGCAGAAAAATGGAAAAGGCATTAGAAAACAGTTTGAAAAGTTAGACGAAAAAATAAAGAGGTAATGATAGGGAAGGATGTGGGGAATTTGTTATAATGCTTTTTATAACATATTTTGTGCTGGATTTCCACAGGAGCAATAATGAGCAAAGAAGCTTACGCTGATTTTATTAAACGATTGAGTCTATTAATTGAAAAACACCCCCAGCTAATTGTCACAACCTTGAGCAATATTTTTACCATGCGGTTGATTGGAAACAAAACACATGGAGACTTAGCAGAAATAGCTATTGCAGAATTCATCAATCAATATATGTACGATTTCAAGTCTACGCATGTTGGTAAAGATTTATACAGAGCAAAAACTAAAGAAGAAGATATTACGATTGAGAATGAGATTACAGGAAAAGTTTTCCCAGTAAGCCTTAAGGCTTATGGGAATGGACCTCTCCAATTATCTACGGATAAAAACTCTGAGATGTTCCCTCTTCTTGAAAAATATGGGGATGAAATAATAGATAAAGATAAAATTATTGAAATTTTTGCCTCTACTGAGTTTTCGCATTTTAGCGATATTAATATATTACCCCTAATTTATGATGAGAAAAATCAAAAATGTAATATCTTGGTTTTTGATGCAGATTTAGCCAAGAAAAAAACCGCCTATATAAAAAAAGAAACCGCTGGGAAAGGCAGAAAGCACCCTGTTTATCGTTTTTTTGATAAAGAAGACAAATATATTTGTGAAGTAAGATATGGGGGAGCATCAGCAAACGCCTTGCAACGGGGATTATGGACACATACAAAAAACGCACTTCCTTTTTTTATCAGCGTGACAGATGGATGGATTAGTTACTCTCATAATCATGTGCTGGTCAAATTATTTTCGCACGCTTTGGTTTCTAGTCAAAGTGGACATGAAGCCGCACTAGAAGAAATCAAAGAGGATATTTTAAGGATTAAAAGTGACCATAAGCTCCCTCATTAACCAACAAGCCCTTCTTTTCCCTGAACTTCGCGTTTCGACCCCAAAAACGCAGGGGATTAAATATGCTGGCTCCAAATTGAAACTATTGCCTCAAATTCTTTCCCTTGTGGATAATCTTGACGTGCATACAGTCTTCGATGGCTTTTCTGGTTCAACGCGTGTCTCGCAGGCATTTGCTCAACTTGGTTATCAGGTCACGGCTTCTGACATTTCAGAGTGGTCTTATATTTTGGGGACTTGCTATCTAAAAAACAAAGAAGCTCCATC